>JAIFLT010000069.1 GCA_020048955.1 Flavobacterium sp. | reverse complement strand
ATTAAAAGTCACGCTATTCAAATGGAGTACACTTATAAAGGTGAACAATACATTTTGAACCTTATTGATACTCCGGGACACGTTGATTTTTCGTATGAAGTTTCAAGGTCAATTGCGGCTTGTGAAGGCGCTCTTTTGATTGTTGATGCGGCACAAAGCATTCAGGCACAAACGATTTCTAATTTATATTTAGCTTTAGAAAACGACTTGGAAATTATCCCTGTTTTAAATAAAGTAGATTTACCAAGTGCTAATCCAGAGGAAGTGAGCGACGATATTATCGATTTATTAGGTTGTAGATTAGAAGATATTATTCATGCCTCAGGAAAAACAGGTTTTGGTGTTGAAAATATTTTGGCTGCCATTATCGAAAAAATTCCTGCACCAAAAGGCGTTATTGACGAACCGCTTCAAGCGTTAATATTTGATTCGCATTATAACCCGTTTCGAGGCATCGAAGTAATTTTTAGAGTAAAAAACGGCGAAATCCGTAAGGGACAAAAAATTAAATTCATGGCTACCGGAAACGAATATTTTGCCGATGAAGTGGGAACTTTAAAATTAAATCAGGTTCCCAAAAACGTTATTTCTGCTGGTGATGTTGGCTATTTAATTTCTGGAATTAAAGAAGCCAAAGAGGTAAAAGTAGGTGATACTATTACCGATGCCAAAACGCCAACTACCAATATGATTACTGGATTTGAAGATGTAAAACCAATGGTTTTCGCCGGAATTTATCCTGTTGATACCGAAGATTATGAAGATTTGCGTGCTTCTATGGAAAAATTGCAATTGAATGATGCCTCTTTAGTTTTTGTAGCAGAAAGTTCGGCCGCATTAGGTTTTGGATTCCGTTGTGGTTTCTTAGGTATGTTGCACATGGAAATTATTCAAGAGCGTTTGGAACGCGAATTCGATATGACGGTAATTACTACTGTTCCCAACGTTTCCTATTTGGCTTATACTAAAAAAGATCCTGAATCAGCATTTGTAGTAAACAATCCTTCTGACTTGCCTGAACCTTCTCGTTTAGACCGAGTGGAAGAACCCTTTATTAAGGCAACTATCATTACTAAAGCCGATTTTGTTGGTAACGTAATGGGGTTATGTATAGAAAAACGTGGTCAAATTACCAATCAAACCTATTTAACAACCGAAAGAGTAGAATTAAATTTTGACATGCCTCTAGCAGAAATTGTATTCGATTTTTACGATCGATTGAAAACGGTTTCTAAAGGTTATGCCTCATTTGATTATTCTCCAATAGGAATGCGAACTTCAAAATTAGTAAAATTAGATGTTTTATTAAACGGACAAACTGTTGATGCCCTTTCTGCCTTAATTCACGAAGATAACGCCTATAATATTGGTAAAAAAATGACCGAAAAATTACGTGAATTAATACCAAGACAACAGTTTGATATTCCGATTCAAGCAGCAATTGGCGCTAAAATAATTGCTCGTGAAACTATAAAAGCGCTGCGAAAAGACGTTACTGCCAAGTGCTATGGTGGCGATATTTCTCGTAAACGTAAACTTCTTGAAAAACAGAAAAAAGGTAAAAAACGGATGCGTCAAGTGGGCAATGTTGAAATTCCTCAAGAAGCGTTTATGGCGGTGCTGAAGTTGAATGATTAGAATTTTATATCTTTATAATAAAAAACTATGTATCTAAATCATGAAATAAAAAAAGAGCTTGATTATTTTAAAAGAATGAACGAGCACTTCACTATAAATGCAGGGAAAAGCACCACAAATGTCTCTGAAGCAAGTGATGAAATTTCTTACATGGCTCTGAGTGCGTCTTTAGCAATGGATTTGTTTGAAGAGGGTTTTTTTGAGAATTTTCATATTACTGATAAATTTATATCTGGCAAACAAGAATTACAATTAGATGCTTATGCATTTATTGAAACCGAATCAACAAATGAAAAACATCTTCACTTATTTCAATACAAGCTACATCAAACAGATAAAAATGCAACCTCTCCAACAGATTTAAGAGATTTTGCAACACTAATGAATGATACTTTTGTACATCCTGAGTTAAGAAATAATGATTTACTTTTAAACCCTGTTTTAAACGAAATAGACCAACAAGTTCAAAGTTTTTTAAATAAAAAAGGTCGTAAAATTGCCGTTTATTGCCATTTTATAAACAATGCTCAAGGAATAAATCGTTCTAATAATGATGCTATAAATAGTGTATTAGGTAGATTTGAACAAGATAAACAACTGTATCGTTTCAACATTCAAGTGTATGGATTACAAGATATTATTGACTTAGCTGTAGATGGAAAAATTAGAGTAGTCTCAGAAAATATTGATTTTATTTTGGATGGTCAACACTCATTTAGGTATGAAGATAACAGCAGAAGAACAAGTTTGGGATTACCTAAAAGAGTTTTTATAGGTATGTGTAATGTAAATGAATTTATTCGTTTACAAAACAAGTATCACAATAATCAACTTTATTCAGAAAATATTAGATTGTATTTAGGAGATAGAGGTGCAGTAAACAAAGATATAATTAATACAATTACTAATATTGAAAGCATTTGGTTTCCATATATGAATAACGGTATTAGTATAATTTGTGATGAAATAATTATTGGAACTCCAAAAGCAAACAGTAGCATAAATGTTGAATTAAAAAATCTTCAAATTATTAATGGTTGTCAAACAGTAAATGCTTTATTTAGTGCAAAATATGGTGAAAAAACAAAAGATAATTTTAAACCAGCAAATATTTTAGTTCGTATTTATGAGATTGATTCCTCTCAAGCCGATTTCAAATTAAATGTAATTAAAGCAACAAATAATCAAAATGCTGTTAAATCCTATTCATTATTAGCTAATGAACCCCTACAAATAGCTATTGGAGATGCAATTAAACATTTTGATTACATATATGATAGAAAAGGAGAGGCAAAACAAAATTATACAAACAAAATTGTAAGTATGCCAAATGGTGCTTTAGCTTATAGGGCTGTTTACATGGCAGCAGCACAATCTTTACGCTCTAGAATGGGAGAAACTAGGGTTTTTCAGAAAACTGAATATGAAAAGATTTATAAAAATTCTGCACTAGAAGATAAAGATGAACTTTACAAATTAAGTAGTAAATTATTATCCTCATCAATAATATTAGACACTATTAGAGACTTAGTAAGAGAAAATTCTGATATATATATAGGTTCACTTCCTGTTTTCAAAAAAAGCACTTATTATTTTGCAGGACTTATATATGCTTTAAATAAAAATGAAATTGATCATCTTTCAAATACTATGGTCGATTTATTAATAGAAAACAATTATCTTAAAACTAAAGGATTAGATATTCCTTCAAAAATAATTACACTTTTAAAAGAAAACTTTTCGTCTTCTGTTGAAAATTTTTCTTTATTCTATAACTCATTAGAAATAGAAAAAACGGATATTGATAATCTATTAAAAAGTAGTGATTTCGGAAAATCATACAAAAAACACATTGAAAATATTTCAGGAGAATCAGAAGAATAACTACTCAAAAAACAGAAAAAAGGTAAAAAACGTATGCGTCAAGTAGGAAATGTTGAAATCCCTCAAGAAGCGTTTATGGCGGTGCTGAAGTTGAATGAAAGTAGGAAATGTTGAAATCCCTCAAGAAGCGTTTATGGCGGTGCTGAAGTTGAATGATTAAGAAGTATTAAGATAAAAGTATTAAGTATTTAGACTGAACCCGATGACTAAAGTTGTTGGGGTTTTTATATACCTAATTAATAATTAATTTTTTCGAGCCTAATCTCTGTTGGTTTATTTTTTACATCAAAATCCTCAATAAGCACTAAATATCCTTTTTTGGCATTCATGGTGTAAATAGTGCTAGTCTCTGTTTTTAGATCGAGAGTTTGTCTTTTAAATACACCATTAGAATAGGAAACAATTCCATAGAGTAAACTTTTCTTTCTGTTTTTGGATTTTTTTTCATTATCGTTTAAATAGAAAAGATATGCATCATCACTAATTTTTTGATAATCTTTGAAGTCAAACAATCCATACTTTTTTATATCGTTAGAATGTGCACTTGTATTTGGAAATTTATTTCTGAACTTTGTAACTTCAAATACTTGATTAATAGTAAACTTTGGAGTAAGCTCAAAAAAGTACATATTATTTGTTGTAATAGGAGATTGAATAAATGTTTCTGCAACAACAACAATCTTATCATCTTCTAATAACAGCATATTATGAATAAAAAGACACCCTTCCTTATTTATATAACCTTTTTCATTGACATCCAACTTTGCGCTAATTTCTTTCCAACTTAAATATTTGTTTACATCTTGCTTTGCTGTCTTTTTGTCAAATACAAATTTGAATAATCCTAAATTATTAGCATCATTGGTATTACCAAATTCAGATTTTGCCGAATAATTTCCAAGCAAATAAATCTTATCATCAGTTATTTTACAATCTACAACTTTGTAAGCATATTTATCAGTTTGCGGAAAATCGAATTCCTTAATTAGTTTTCCTGTTTGTGCATCAATAAACAAACTTGTAAAGTCATTAACATAAGTTCCGTTTTTTTTACCACAATGATTAAACATTACAATTACATCTTTGTCTGACTTTAAATATTCTAAATTTTTAAATCTTTTGCTTTCTGTATTTTCTATATCTTCATAAATAAATTTCCAAACTTGTTTAAAATCACTATCATAATGAGCTAAAAACTTCTCGGTAACTTTTTCTTTTTTATCAGTATATTTAGAATTTACAATTAATCCAATTCCTTCATAAAAAGCAATTGATTCTGATTCATTTTCTTTGTAATTCAACATTTTTCTGTCGAAAACTGGATTTTTTTGAATATCATTTTTATTAAAAATAAATGGGTCACTTAGTTTATTTGTCGAAATGTCTAAAATTCGGTAGCGACGATAAGCTTCAATTTCTTCAAAGTCATCAACAAATTGAATAAGCAACTTTGTTTTGTTAAGCCATAATGCAACATCTATCTTTTTTGCGTCAATTAGAAACGATTCAAACTTCATCTCTGTAATAATTCCACTAGTAACTTTTGTAAGATTCTCATCAAGGACGACATACTCCAACTGATACGTTTCTTTGGCTACTTTATCATTTTCAAATAATAAAAAATATCCTTTAATATTATTATCTGCATCCTTTATATCCTCTGAAGCATATAATCTACCTGAAGACAATTTATTAAGATCTGTAATCTGTGTGTTTCCTACTAAGTAAAAAAAACAAAAAAAAATGCGGAATATAATTTTCATTTTTAAGATTTTAAATTGTTTATGATTAATTGAATATCAGATGTTTTTAAGTTATTGATTAAAGTAATAAATCGATTTAAACTTTCAGAGTTTTTTTTATTATCAACTTTAGGAACATATCGATTAATGGTATAGGTAGTTTTTGATGCAAGAATTTTAGAAAAATTAACATAAATAATGTTTTTAAGAATAGGATTCTCAATATCTTTCTTATACAGTTTCAGAGCTTCATACAATGAAATTCCATATAATTCCTGATCGTATAAATTAATAAGATTTTGGTATATGCTCATTTGCTTTATGTTAAAAAAATCTTTAGAAATTGTTGTTTTATCAGTAAAATTATAGGCTGAATATTTTCGAATCATTTTTATTCTGCTTAAACAATCAGGATGTGTTTTTAATGAATCAACTATGATGTTTTTCTCATTATCATATTTTTTAAAAAGACTTTCTTCTACTTCAAACCACGATTTTTTTACTTTAAAATCATTTTTATTCAAAATAAATTTATAATCGTCAATTGTCAATGAATCTTTTTCTGAATCCGAAGAATCGAGTTTTTCTAAAATTGTCACACCAGCTTTTGGATTACGAAGTGTTTTTTTATAAAAAGTAACAGCTATTGAATCGGCAGCAAACTCTTTTTTTCTTCGTTTGGCATAATTTTCATATCGAATGTTTTTCAAAAAATCTCCAGCCATTGTTGCCTTACCGTATTTTTTACTTCGTATCTCCTTAGTTTTATTTATCACTTGTTCAGAAGTTGAAAGTTTTGCAAAACTCTCAATCTCGATTTTTACATGATTTAAGTATTGATGACCTATTTCATGTGCAATTACAAAAACTAATTCGTCTTCATTTTCGAGTGTCAAAAATAATCCGAAGTGAATAACCACAGTTCCATTGCCAGTATTGTATGCGTTCGCATCGCTATCTTTAGATAATAATATACGATAGGTTTCTTTGATACCATTTTTTACCAATACTTCCTGAAGCAATCCGTTTAGATAAGTATTTAATTTTTCTTCACAAATAAAATTATTCTGTTTTATTTTGTCAAAGAAATTTTCCTGTATTTCATTATAAATTCCTTTAATAATTGTTTTTTGAGCCGTAGTAGACGATACAATATTTTTGTTAATTAAAGTAAACTTTCCTTTATATTCTTCAGCAAGGCTAATACGGCACATAGCAAAAGCTGATGTGTCAATTGGAATAAATTCTTTTTGAGCATTTGCCAAAAAAGCAGAAAAGAAAAAAATAACTGTAAAAAGTAATCTATTTTTCATTTATATAAAAAACTTGATTTTTAGATATTTCAAACAAAAATACATATTTAGATGGTATATGCAATAAAAAGGTAAAAAGTGAATGCGATTGCTATGAACGAGTTATAACAAACGAAGTGCTAAGTTTGAAAATATAGAGAAACTCAATTACGAAAATTGTTGGGTTTACTTTTCAATCTCTTCCAACAACCGCATCACATCCTCAACTTTAAAAAGTTGTGTTCCTTCGTTCATGGTAGCTGCTGTACCACAAACTACACCCATTTGAATTACTTGTTTAAGAGATTTGTTTTGTGATAATGCCCAAACCATGCCGCCCACCATGCTGTCGCCAGCGCCCACAGTGCTTTTCGATAATGCCCAAACCATGCCGCCCACCATGCTGTCGCCAGCGCCCACAGTGCTTTTCTTTTCTACTTTTGGTGCTTGTACAAAATGGGTTTCGTTTTTTGAAACTAAAATAGCACCTTCTGCTCCAAGGGAAACCACTACAATTTCTGAGGAACCTTTTTCTATTAAATTTTTTGAAGCTTTTTCAACTTCGGGTAATTCTAATCGTTCCACACCAATAAGTTTTGCCAATTCGCCAATGTTTGGTTTAATCAAATAAACTCCGGTTTCTAGCACTTTTTGTAAAGGGGCTCCAGAGGTGTCAACGATTATTTTTATTCCCGAAGCTTTTGCAGTTTGGGCAATTTTTTGATAAAAATCATTGGGCAAACCTTCGTTTAAACTACCACTAATAACTAAATATTCAGCATGTAAATTTGAAATTACTTCCAGTATCTTGGCTGTTTCTTCTTTTGAAATTTCATTACCAGGAAACCCAAATCGGTATTGGGATTGTGTTGTAGTATCAAAAGCAATAAAATTTTCTCTGGTCCAATTTTTAGTTTTGATAACATAACTTTCCAGATTTTCATTTGCAATTAATTTTTCTAACATTTCTCCAGAAGAACCACCAGAAGTAAAAATACAAGTAGAAGTTCCGCCCAATTTGGCAATTGCTTTAGACACATTTATGCCGCCACCGCCAGCATCATAACGTGGTTTCTCGCAACGTATTTTTTGTTCGGCAATCAAACCTCTAAAATGCGTTGATTTATCTAATGATGGATTGATGGTTAAAGTTATAATTTTTAGTGCTTTCATAAAAAAGAAATTTAAACTATAAAGATGCAAAAAAACTTGGTAACTTTCTGTCTTCATAGCCAACAAAAAAACTTTGCGCCTTCGTGCTTTTGTGGCAAACAAAAATCCTTCGTATCTTTACAACATGATAGAAGATAAAAATCAGCCACGTACCTCACTTTCGCAATTGGGCGAATTTGGATTGATAGACCATTTGACAAAAAATTTTGATGTAAAAAATACCTCAACTGTAAAAAGTATTGGTGACGATGCCGCTGTTTTAGATTTTGCAGCTAAAAAAGTAGTTGTTTCAACCGATTTATTGATTGAAGGTGTGCATTTTGATTTGTCTTACATGCCTTTACGTCATTTGGGTTACAAAGCGGTTGTTGTAAATGTTTCTGATGTTTGTGCGATGAATGCCAAAGCTACTCAAATCTTGGTTTCGGTTGCGGTTTCTAATCGTTTTCCGTTAGAAGCATTAGAAGAATTATTTGACGGAATTGCCTTAGCTGCAAAATTTTACAATGTTGATGTTATTGGTGGCGACACCACTTCGTCACAAAAAGGATTGATTATTTCGATTACAGCAATTGGAGAAGCAAATGAAGACGAAATTGTGTATAGAAGTGGTGCAAAAGAAGGCAATTTATTGGTGGTTTCTGGCGATTTGGGTTCGGCTTATATGGGTTTACAGGTTTTGGAACGCGAAAAGCAAGTTTTTCAGGTAAATCCAAACAATCAACCCGATTTGGATGCTTATACTTATTTAATAGAACGCCAATTAAAACCAGAAGCACGTCATGATATTAGAGAATTATTATCAAAATTAGAAGTAAAACCTACTTCTATGATTGATATTTCAGACGGATTATCATCAGAGATTATTCATATTTGTAAACAAAGTAAAGTAGGTTGCAATTTATATGAAGAGAAAATTCCAGTTGATCCGCAGTTTATCAATGTTTGTGAAGAATTCAATATTGATTCAACAACGGTTGCTATAAATGGTGGTGAAGATTACGAATTGCTGTTTACCATAGCTATAGAAGATTTTGATAAAATAAAAGCCAATCCAAATTTTACCGTTATTGGTCATATCGTTCAAGAAAGTGAAGGAACGCATTTAATAACTAGAGCCAATTCTAAAATTGCATTAAAAGCTCGTGGTTGGAATGCTTTGGAAGAATAAACTTTACATGATTTCATAATTTTTGTTTTGTTGGTTAGTGTTATTGATTTAAAAAATAAAACAAATAATTATTATAAAAGTTACTAAAAAAGTTATACCAATACTATTTATAAAATAGTTCAAAAGTTTATGGTATAATAATTGATGATTTTATCGACAATCGTTTGGGCTAATTTTTCGTGACTTTCAAAAGTCCAGCCAGCAATATGAGGCGTAAGAAGAACTTTTTCCGAATCTAACAAATACTGAAATGCTACAGGTTTTTCAGTGTTGATGAATAAGTTTTCAAACGAAAGTTTTTCATATTCTAAAACGTCTAAACCTGCACCGAGAATTTTTTCAGACTCCAAAGCTGCTACTAAATCGGCAGTTACAACATTTTTACCTCTTGAGGTATTGATGAACCAAAACGGTTTTGCAAATGAATTAATGAATTCAGTATTTACCATTTTATCGGTTTCTGGTGTCCAAGGAAGGTGCAAACTCAATACATCGGCTTGTTTTTGAAGTTTTTGCAAGGCAACTTGAGTAGCATTTTCATCAGAAACATTTTCTAAAATATCATAACAAAGTACTTTTACATCAAATCCACGAAGTTTTTTGGCAAATGATTTTCCCATGTTTCCGTAACCTATTATTCCGATGGTTTTGCCTTCTAGTTCATAACCACGGTTGCCTTCACGAATCCATTTTCCTTCGCGAACTAACTTGTCGGCACGATTTAACTTATTCATTAACGACAACAACATTCCGAGAGCGTGTTCGCCAACAGCATTACTGTTTCCTTCTGGAGCTGCAATTAAGTGAACGCCTTTTTCAATAGCATAATCACAATCGATACTTTCTAAACCTGCGCCAACTCGTGCAATAAAATGTAAATTGGTTGCTTTATCGAGAAACGTTTTATCGATTTTAAAACGCGAACGAATTACAATTCCGTTATAGTTTTGGATTTTTGCTTCGACTTCTTCCTTGGTAGAAGTAAAATCTGCTTCGTTAGTGAAACCTGCTTCTTGAAGTTGATTCCATAATAACGGATGATTGCTGTCGATGTGGAGGATTTTTATATTTTTTTTATTCATTGCAAAATTAAACCATAAAAATACTTATTTTTGATGTATAAATACCAAGTATCACAAATGAATAAAACATTTATTTTCTTTTTTCTTTTACTATCATCTATACTATTTGCACAAAAAAAATATCATTTTGACTATGCATTTTCAGTAAAAGAAAGTTATAAACTAAACGATCAAAAATTTAATTCTGTTTTTTTGGTAAGTTCTAGTAATAATAATTTTAATCTCTACGCACATAATAGTAAAGATTCTTTAAACTTTTCGATGCATTTTATTGATCAAGATGGTGTGAGTATTAATTCAAAAATGTCAAAAACTGATTTTTATAATGCTGAAATTATTTCTAATACTTGTACCGAAGTTTTTAGATATAAAAATCATTTTATAGAAAAAGGAACTGAATACAAATTCATTAACTATTCTGATACAATAATTAACGATACTTCCTACTATCATTATGCTATAAAAAGTAACAAAAAACTTAACTATCAAAAAAGAAAAAAAATTGTTTCAACACACTTCATTGTTGATAAATTAACTCCTAATTTTCTCCCGTTTACCTATTTTGCAACAATTTATGAAACCTGGAAAATATCAAAAATAATTCCGAATGGAATTCCAAAAATCATTTATTTCATTGATGCAAATGGCGAAAAAACTGGAAGTATGGAAATTACCAAAATTAAAGTAGATAAGTATGTGACTATTCCAAATGAATGTGATTTTACTCGAAAAGACATTGAAGATAATCTTTCTAAAATTTTAAAAAAAGCAAAATTTAGATCAGACTATCCATCAATAAACTATTAAAACCCCAAAATCAATTTAGCGATTGAGAAGTAAATAAGTATGCCGCAAATGTCGTTGCTTGTTGTGATAAAAGGCCCTGTGGCAAGTGCTGGATCGATTCCGAATTTATCTAAAATAAGCGGAATGGAAGTTCCTATTAAGGAGGCAATAATGATTACAGAAACTAAAGCTATGGTTACAATAAACCCAATTTTGGTTTCTACACCTAATAAAAAATGACTTCCTACAAATAATAAGGTTGCTAGAATTAACCCGTTGAATAAACTCAAAGAGATTTCTTTTAGCAATCGATTAAATATGGTTCCGCTAATGGTGTGATTTGCCAAACCTTGTACAATAATTGCCGACGATTGAACGCCAACATTACCAGCCATTGCAGCAATTAGTGGTGTGAAAAAGAATAATTCTTTGTGAAATTGCATGGCTCCCTGAAAACCTTCGAGTAATGTTACACTTATAAAACCTCCAAAAAGTGCCAAAACTAGCCATGGTAAACGTGCTTTGGTCAGTTCGATGATGCTATCATCAGCTTCTACGTCTTGCGAGATACCTGCAGCTAATTGATAATCTTTATCGGCTTCTTCCTTGATTACGTCAACGATGTCATCGATGGTAATTCTACCCACTAATCGTCCCATTTCATCAACGACTGGAATGGCTTCCAAGTCGTATTTTTGCATGATTCGTGCCACCTCAACATTAGATGCATTGACACGAACAGAATCTACTTTTTTAATATAGACATCGCTAATCATGGTTTTGGTGGAAGTGGTCAATAAATCTTTTAAAGACAATCTTCCTTTAAGCCGATTTTCATCATCTACAACATAAATAGAATGAACCCGAGTTACGTTTTCGGCTTGAATTCGCATTTCTTTTACGCAAGTGAGCACGTTCCAATTTTCATTGACTTTTACTAACTCTTTTCCCATCAAACCTCCAGCTGTATCTTCGTCGTAGCGTAATAAATCTACAATATCTTTGGCATGTTCAACGTCTTCAAGTTCAGAAATTACTTCTTCCTTTTTGCTTTGCGATAGTTCGGCGATAATATCGGCAGCATCATCGGTATCAAGTTCATCAAGCTCTTCTGCAATTTCTTTGGCAGAAAGTCCGCGAAGAATTTTTTCACGAACATCTTCTTCAAGTTCGGTTAGAATTTCGGCAGTTATTTCGCTATCTAAAATTTTGAAAATATAGATGGCTTCATCGGTTTCTAACTCATCAAAAATTTCGGCAATATCAGCATGGTGCAGGTCGTTCAACAAAATTTCCAACTCTTGGTCGTTTTTTTGATGAATTAATTGCTCTATTTGAACTAAAAGTTCTTTGCTGATTTTAAACTGCATTAGCCTCTATTTTTTGGGTAAGTTCAATAAATTGTTCTACCGATAATTGCTCTGGTCGGAGGTCAAAGATAGTGTCTTCTCTTAAATTATCAGACAAATTTAGTGATTTTAAGCTATTGCGCATGGTTTTTCTACGCTGTTGAAATGCTGTTTTAACAACAGTAAACAATAATTTTTCGCTACAAGGCAAGGAATAATTTTGTTTTCTACGCATTCGCATCACGCCCGATTTTACTTTTGGTGGCGGATCGAAAACGGTTTCATCAACCGTAAAAAGATAGTCAACATCATAAAATGCTTGGGCTAAAACGGATAGAATTCCGTAGACTTTACTTCCTTTTTTGGAGCAAATTCGTTCGGCGACTTCTTTTTGAAACATGCCTGAAAACTCTGGAATTTGATTGCGAAATTCTAACGTTCTGAAAACTATTTGAGTAGAAATATTATAGGGAAAATTACCAATGATAGCGAATTGTTTTCCTTCAAAAATTTCGTTGATATTGTATTTCAAGAAATCTTTAGATATGATTTTATCTTTCAGTTTTGGATAATTGGCATCAAGATAGGTTACCGATTCGGTATCGATTTCAATCACATAGGTTGTAATGGGTTTTTCTAATAAATATTTGGTTAAAACTCCCATTCCTGGACCTATTTCTAATACGTCATTATATCCTTCAAGGTGTAAAGTATCAGCAATGGATTTAGCGATAGCTTCGTCTTTTAAGAAATGTTGTCCGAGGTGTTTTTTTGCTTTTACTTTTTCCATTTATGCTGAATTTATTTCAGTATCTTGTTTGTTAATTCTCGCAAAGGCACAAAAGGCGCAAAGCAAATTATTTGTTTT
>JAIFLT010000202.1 GCA_020048955.1 Flavobacterium sp. | reverse complement strand
TAAGCTAAAATAAACCCTTCCTTACCATCTAAAATTCCTAATCTAAAAAAATATTGCCATAAAAAACGGTATAATGGTCTGAAAATAAAATGATAAGCATTGGGTTTTCTTTTTTTGTTGTATAGATTTTCAGCCTGAAGTTTACTATACAAATTAAGCTTATCATTATAGTTGTCAAAATTTTTATAACTAAAGTGATTCAGTTTATTTTTAAGAATTCCAATAGTACCATTGGCTTTTACTGCCTCATGCACCAATCCATTGTATTGACAGAAATTTTTATTAAAAAGACGCACCGCTTTATCGCTTTGCCATCCACCAAAATGGATGTGCCTTCCCATGAAAAAGAAATTTCTTTTCACAAAAAAAGCTACATTTTCTTCATGATTTGCTACAATTTCTTGGATTTCACTTTCTAATTCTTTTGTAATAATTTCATCTAAATCAAAAAATACGATCCAATCGTTCTTGGCTTGACTGATGGCGTAATTTCGTTGTTCAGAAAAGTTTGTAAATTTTCGCTCAATAACTTTTACACCCATATTTTGAGCAATTTCTACAGTTGCATCGCTACTTATAGAATCTACAAAAATGATTTCATCTGCAAAAGATAAACTTTCAACATATCTTTTTACGTTAACTTCTTCATTAAAAGTAATGGCTAAGGCAGTTATTTTGGGTATAGCGTTATTTTCAGACATATAAATAGATGAAATATGACACAAATATAATATTTTTACACCAATAGTATTTTCAAAATCATATTTGTGTCAAAATTACCTGTTTTAATGTATCATAATATAACTCCAAACAACGATTTAAGTTTGGGTTTAACGCTGTCTGCAAGTAAGTTTGAAGAACAATTAGACTTTTTAAATAAAAATGGTTACACTTCATTATTTGTGTCTGAATTGGAACAAATGCAATCTATTGCATCAAAATCTGTGGTTGTAACTTTTGATGATGTAACCGAGAATCAATTGTTGTATGCCTTGCCATTGTTGAAAAAACACAACATAAAAGCTACTTTTTTCATTCCTTTTTCATACATTGGTAAAACAGATTTATGGAATAATGGTTCAGAGAAAATAATGACAATAGAAGAATTAAAATCTTTAGATTCCTCAATTATAGAGTTAGGACATCATTCTTTTTATCACAGAAAATATTCCGATTTATCAGAGCAAGAAATTGAAGACGATTTTGATAAATCTTTCGATATTATTACCAAAAATAACTTAAATGTTTATCCATCATTAGCTTATCCTTATGGTAATTTTCCTAAAAAAAGATTAAAAAAGGACCTGTTTTTTATAATTTTAGAAAAAAAAGGAATAAAAATGGCTTTCAGAATTGGAAATAGAGTGAATATATTTCCGGTTAAAAATAAATTTGAAATGCAACGAATTGATATTAAAGGGCAAGATACGTTGTTTAAATTCAAATGGAAACTTAAAGTCGGGAAGCTGAGTTTGTTTTAATCTTTACTTGATGTTTTTTTCTAGAAGCATCATTTTTACATACCTTGAAAAAACGCCATAAGCATTGATACTCGCCAAAGCTAAGCCAGGAACGCCATCAAGAAAACCTCTTTTTAAAATATAGGAGGAGAAAAATCGGTATAATGGTTTGAAAAACAAATGAAAAATAGTTACTTTCTTACCTTTTTTGATTGATGTATTGGCTTGAAACCAAGAATAGGAATCTTTCTTTTTTATCAAATGAAATAAACCTTTGTAGGTGTAGTGAATCATGAAGTTTTTTAAACTGCCAATGCTTCCATCAACATGCAATTTTTCATGAACATCACCAGTGAATTTTACATTATTATTCTTTACTAATCGTACTACTTTGTCAACTTTATGATAAAGAAAACGATTCATATAAAAATGAGGAAAACTCAATTTATATCCAGAATATTGGTTCTTTTCAATAACGGAAACAATTTCGTTTTTAAGTTTTTGAGAAACTCGTTCGTCAGCATCAATAAAAAGTATCCAATCTCCTGTAGCATAGTATATAGCATGGTTTTTTTGATTAGAAAAATTATCAAATTTACGTTCCAAAACCTTGCAACCATATTCAAGAGCTCTTTCTTTAGTTCCGTCTTCACTGAAGGAATCAATTACTATAATTTCATTAGCAAATTCCACTGACTTTAGAGCATCGTCTATGTAGTCAATTTCATTGTAAGTAGGAATTATAACCGAAAGAGTGGGCATTAATTTTGCTTTTTTGTAAGTACAAATTTAATAAAATTAGGTTACCTTTGCCGAATTATGCAAAAGAATATTTCAGTAATAGTAGTAGCTAACGATAATTTCGAGTCACTTGAAAAGGTAATTTGGAGTTACAATACGCAAGCTTTTAGAAATTTCGAAATGCTAATAGTAAATCAAAATTCTGACGAAACTATTTCAAAATCAATTACATCCATTCAAAAAGAAGTTTTTTTCCCAATTGTTTTATGGAACTTTGACAAAGAAAATAATGGTGCTGATTGTGTTAAAAAAGCTATCGAAAATGCCACAACAAATTATATTTTAATCACCAATTCCAATTGTTTAGCACGACCAGATTTTGTAGAACAACATATTAAAAATAGAGTAGAAGGTTACTTTTTAAATGGAGCTTCTTTCTCAATAAATAAATTGATTTCAGATAAAATTTCACAAGAAATAATTTATTCTTCCAAGTGTTTTCAAAGGTCTTGGTTACAATCAAAAGGTCTTGGTTTTTTTAGAAGTTTTATGATTTCTTATAGCGGTTTGTTGAATGCCTTTTTGGATGTTATTTTTTCTAAAAATGATATCTCAAGTGACAATCTATCTGGTTGGAAATCAGATTTTATCCAAATTAATAGTTTTACTAATTTGAAAATTACTAATTTGAAGGAAATTGATTTAAAGCAAAAAAATATTAAGAGTAGAGCAATACTTTTAAAATTGATTGATTAAGAATCAGCATTTTTGATAGTAGCAATTTTAAATATAATATTCTCTATCTTTGATAAATAAAAAGAATTTCAATTCAAAACTATTTTGGATACATTATGAAAATAACAGTTATAATAAGCACCTACAACGCAGAAGAATGGCTTGAAAAAGTACTAATTGGATATAGTGTTCAAACCTACAAAGATTTTGATATTATTATTGCTGATGATGGTTCGAGACCTTCTACTAAGGAATTGATTGATTCTTATGCTAAGGATTATCCGGTGCCAATTAGACATTTATGGCACGAAGATTTAGGCTATAGAAGACAAGAAATTCTAAATGTAGCTATTGTAGAAGCCAACCACGAATATATTTTAATGACCGATGGCGATTGTATTCCGAGACAAGATTTTGTGGAAGTGCATGCTAATTTAGCTGAAAAAGGAAAGTTTTTATCTGGAGGTTATTGCAAATTGCCAATGACAACTAGTAAGGCAATTTCTAAAGAAGACATTGTTTCTGGTAGATGTTTTACTGTTAGTTGGTTAAAATCTATAGATAAATTAGGTTTTTCAAATACCTTAAAATTGGGAGCTAATAGTTTGATAGGTAAATTTTTAGACATCATTTCACCAACCAATCCTTCGTTTAATAATTGTAATTCATCAGGTTTTAAAGCTGATATGATTGCTATTAATGGGTATGATGAGCGAATGAAATATGGCGGTCCAGATAGAGAATTTGGTGAGCGTTTAGAAAATTATGGTATAAAAGGAAAGCAGATAAGACATAAAGCTATAGTTTTGCATTTAGATCATGCAAGAGGTTACAAAACCCCAGAATCTTTAGCAGCAAATTTAGCCATAAGAAAAGAAGTTAGAGATAAAAAGATAGTTTGGACTAACTTTGGAATAAAAAAATAACAGTTTTACATTATGCGAATATTAGTTACCGGAGCAGCAGGTTTTATTGGGTCACACTTATGTGAAAAGTTAGCTTCGTTGCATCATGAAGTAGTTGGAATTGATAATTTCAATGATTACTACGATGCAAAACTAAAAGAATTAAACGCATCTGATTTAGAAAAAGTTGGTGTAAAAATTTACAGATTAGATTTGAATGACGATTTAAAATTGGTTTTCGATACTCCTTTTGATTATATTTATCATTTAGCTGCTCAACCAGGAATCTCTTCTGACACTTCTTTAAATGATTATGTGACAAATAATATTTTTGCAACACAAAACTTACTTGAAAGTGTTTTACAATATAATGCTAATTTAAAATTGTTTGTAAATATCTCTACTTCATCTGTTTATGGTTCTGTAGCTACAGTCGATGAAGAAGTTACTCCTAAACCAATTTCATTTTACGGAACTACAAAACTTGCTGCAGAACAACTGGTTCTAGGTTTAGAACGAACTAACAAATTAAAAGCCTGTTCTATTCGTTTATATTCTGTTTATGGTCCAAGAGAGCGTCCAGAGAAGTTATATACTAAATTAATTGATAATCTGCATAATAACCAACCATTCCCACTATTTGAAGGAAGTGTAAAACATGAAAGAAGTTTTACTTTTGTTGGAGATATTGTTGACGGATTGGCTTCAATTATTGGTAACGAATCTGTTGTAAATGGCGAAATTATTAATCTTGGAACCGATGTAGTTAATACAACTCAAGAAGGTATTTCGATTGTAGAAGAGATAATGAATAAAAAACTGGTTATTGATCATCAACCAGCAAGAAAAGGCGATCAACAAAAGACATCAGCGGTTATCAATAAAGCTGTAAAATTATTAAACTACAAACCAAAATCTACGCTAAAAGATGGACTTCAAAAGCAAGTAGATTGGTATTTTGAAAAATTTGTAAAGTAATTATAGGTTATTTTTTAGAAAAATTTCTAAATCACGAATGATAATTTCAGGCGTTAATTGAAGATAAAATGCTCTAGGATTTTGTTCTATTTGTTTACGATTTTCATAAGTAAATCCGCCATAAATTTCAGGTTTTTTATCTAACAAATGAATGGAATGATGTTTAATTCCATCTTCAAAACTTGCCCAATGTGCTTTGTTTACATAAGGTGAAAATATGGTAAAAGTTGGTTTTTGAAGCGCTTTTGCAATATGTACCGTTCCACCTTCATTGGCAACCAACACATCGCATTGATTCATTAATTTGATAAAATCTCTAATACTTGGAGCATAGATATCTAAAATGATATTTTGTTTAAATTGACACATTTCATAAATTGCTAAAGCATCTTTTTTTTGATGTGGTGAATAGTTAAATAGGAGGTAAGCATCATAATTTTTAGCTATGTAATCTATAATTGTTGCAACATATTCAAAAGGCATTGATTTTTGTGGCGTACTGCCTAAAACACCCAACATGATTACTTTTTTATCACGATAGTTTTTTAACCAATTTTCATTTTTTTCACTTTCAGAAAGAAATAATTTTGGTTCGTAGTCAATGGGTTCAAAATCGCCTGCATATTCAATAAGATGCACACGATCTTCAATAGCTTTTCCGCAGAATTTAGTTGATGATTGCAAACCTTCTGTAGGATGCGTATAGTAGTTCCAATTGCCAAATCGTTTACGACTTTTATGGCCAATAGTTTGTTTGGCTCCACTAAATTTACAAATCAATCTACTTTGTGTTTTTGAATAAGGATCAAAAATAATGTCGTATTTTTCTTTTCTAATTTCAAGAATGAACTTAAATAAGTTCTTTATTTTCTTGAGTTCCTTTTCTTTAATAGCAATAATTTTATCGATATTCGGATTTTGTTCTAATACACCAGTTGTAAAATCATAAGCCATAAAATGCACTTCACTATCGGGATATTTTCTTTTAAAATTATTGGCAATAACCGAGGCAATTAGCACATCTCCAATTCGCTTATTTTGTATAATTAATATTTTCATCCCAAAGTGTTAAAATAAATATAGATTTAATAGAAAAACTATTTCTTGGTGCAAAGTACTATTTTTTATACTTTTAAACCAAAATATTAACTCCAACCGTGAAGATTATCCTTAATCCTAAATATAAAAAACAAGAAAAAACTATAATTCAATTAGTTACAAGCTTTTTTGAAGAAGGAAATCTTATTGTAAAAGGTTCTCGAAATACTATTAAATCAAATTTTTTAGGTTCAGAAAAGGTAAATATCAAGTTTTTTAAAAAACCAGGTATCTTTAAATCGATTATTTATTCTTTTTTTAGAAGTACAAAAGCAAAAAGATCGTTTGATTATGCTAATTATTTGAAAGAGCATTCCATTTTAACACCAGAACCCATTGCCTACATAGAAGAGCGAAATACTTTTGGTTTATTAGGAGATAGCTTTTATATCAGTCAGCAAATTGATTATGATTTTACCATCAGAGAGTTAATTCACAATCCGTTGTTTTCAAATCGAAATAGTATTTTAGAGCAGTTTACTGAATTTACATTCAAAATGCACGAAGCCGATGTAAATTTTTTAGATCACTCACCAGGAAATACTTTAATTATAGACAAAGGAAATAGTCAATTTGAGTTTTATCTAATTGATTTAAATCGCATGAAATTTGAAAAATTATCTATTGAAAAACGAATGGATAATTATAAAAAAATGTGGTTGTCAAGAGCTATGATTAAAATAGTTGCCAAGAAATATGCCAAATTGACTGGTCAGCCAGAAGAGAAAATTCATGCAATTTTGCTAGAAAAAACACTTCAATTCAAGAGAAGAATTACAAAGAAAAAATACCTAAAACGAAAACTAAAAAAAGTAAAAAAAATCCGAACGTAATTTCGGATTTTTTTATTAATATTTGATTTTAAACTGCTACATCATATTCTCTTAAAGCATCATTAAGCGATGTTTTTAAATCGGTTGAAGGTTTTCTTTTTCCTATGATTAGTGCACATGGAACTTGAAAATCTCCAGCAGCAAATTTCTTAGTGTAACTACCAGGAATTACTACAGAACGAGCAGGAACGAATCCTTTATATTCAACAGGCTCGTTTCCTGTAACATCAATTATTTTAGTTGAAGCTGTTAAGCATACATTGGCTCCAAGAACGGCTTCTTTTTCTACACGAACGCCTTCAACAACAATGCATCTTGAACCAATAAAGGCACCATCTTCTATAATAACAGGAGCAGCTTGCAATGGTTCTAAAACGCCACCAATTCCAACACCACCAGATAAGTGAACGTCTTTACCAATTTGTGCGCAACTTCCTACTGTTGCCCAAGTATCAACCATGGTTCCTTCATCTACATAAGCACCAATATTTACATAACTTGGCATTAAAATTACACCTTTAGAAATGTAAGCGCCATATCTTGCAACTGCTGGTGGCACAACACGTATTCCTTTTTCGGCATAGCCTGTTTTTAAAAGCATTTTATCGTGGTATTCAAAAATACCAACTTCATGTGTTTCCATTTTTTGAATTGGAAAATACATAACTACCGCTTTTTTCACCCATTCGTTTACTTGCCAACCTCCCGAAACTTCGTGATCTGTTGGTTCTGCAACTCTTAGTTTACCACTATCTAATAAATAAATTACTTCTTTGATGGTGTTTATTGTAGTTTCTTCTTTTAATAATTCTCGGTTTTCCCAAGCTTTTTCTATTGTAGATTGTAAGTTTTGCATTGTTTTAAATTTTCACAAATATAAAACAAGTTAGGTTATTTAGTATCTTTGAAAAAAAAATAATGCCAAGAATACTTTCTATTGATTATGGAATAAAAAGAACAGGAATTGCAGTTACTGATGATTTTCAAATAATTGCGTCAGGTTTAACTACAATACCTTCAGAAACTATTATAGATTTTTTGAAGGATTATTTTACCAAAGAAAAAGTTGAAAAAGTTATTGTTGGCGAACCCAAACAAATGAATGGTCAACCTTCTGAAAGTGCTGAAATTATTGAAAAATTTGTTTGCAAATTCAAGTCAGAATTTCCTCAAATGAAGATGGAACGCGTTGATGAACGCTTTACCTCTAAAATGGCTTTTCAAACCATGATTGATAGTGGATTGAAAAAAAAACAGCGACAAAACAAAAGTTTGGTTGACGAAATAGCCGCTACAATAATGTTGCAAGATTACTTATTGCGATTTAAAATTACATAGTAAATGTATGAAATTGTAAAAATCAAAACTTTCAAATTACAATTCTAATTTATTTTTTTAATTACTTTTGCACTTTGGATTCTAAAAATCTAAAATATAAAATCTAAAATCAGAATGATATTACCAATAGTTGGCTACGGCGATCCAGTTTTAAGAAAAGTATGTGATGATATTACTTCAGAACATACAAATCTGCAAGAAATCATTCATAATATGTATGATACCATGTATAATGCTTATGGTGTTGGTTTGGCTGCTCCACAAGTAGGTTTGCCTATTCGATTATTTGTAATTGATACCGAACCTTTTAGCGATAGCAAAGATTTATCAAAAGAAAAACAAGAACAACTCAAAGGTTTCAAACAAACATTCATCAACGCCAAAATGTTGAAAGAAGAAGGCGAGGAGTGGGGTTTTAACGAAGGATGCTTGAGTATTCCAGATGTTCGTGAAGATGTTTATAGAAAAGAAACCATTACTATTGAATATGTTGATGAAAATTTTAACAAAAAAACAGAAGTTTATGATGGCTTGATTGCCAGAGTAATACAACACGAATACGACCATATTGAAGGAATTTTATTTACCGATAAAATAGCTACTCTAAAACGTACGTTACTTAAAAAGAAACTACAAAATATTATGGATGGGAAAGCAAGACCCGATTATAAAATGAGATTTTGTAATAAAAAAGGAAGATAGTTTTTTTAAATTCCAAAAAGGAAATTCCAAACTCAAAAATTTTAGTGAAGTTACAAAATTGGGATTTGAGTTTTGATTATTGGAATTTTATTTAGTTATATTTGCCACCGCTTAAAATAATTTTTAGAAAATGAATGTAGAGAAAATATTAGCCATTTCAGGAAAACCAGGTTTGTATGAATTGAAAATTCAAACGCGTTCAGGTTTTGTTGCTGAGTCATTATTAGATGGAAAGAAAATTACTGTTGGAATGAAAAGTAATGTAAGTTTACTTTCTGAAATTTCAATGTACACGCATAGTGAAGAAAAACCATTGGTTGAAATTTTAAGAGCAATCGCTGTTAAAGAAAACGAAGGACCAACAATTTCTCACAAAGAAGACCCAGCAAAACTGATTGCTTATTTTTCTCAAATTGTGCCCAACTATGATGAAGATAGAGTTTATCCATCTGATATTAAGAAGGTATTAAATTGGTATAACATGCTTCAAGCTAAAGGTATGGTTTCTAAAGAAGAGCCAAAAATTGACCCGAGCGATAGCGAATTGGCGATGCAAAATGCTGAAGCTGTTAAAGAGCAAGTTGTAGAAGAAGTTAAAAAGAAAAAAGAAACGGCTGAAAAACCGAAAGCTAAAACAAAAAAATAGTTAATTATTTTTTTATAAATATAAATCCTATTGCTGAATTTACACCAATAATATTTATTTAATAGTCCAAAAGTTTATGGTATAATACCGATTACTTGTCCCTAAAATTCGGGATAGAATGAAAATAGTCCTCCCGAAGCTTCGTGATTACAGGACTATATTGACTCGAGCTTGCGAACTGGCGAAGCAATTCATAATCCTTATTAAATATGCCCCAAAAAGTTTGAAACTATTGGGGCTTTTTTTTATTCTTCTACTTTTTGCCCCATCATCATTAAATAAGCTTTCAAAAATCCATCAATCTCACCGTTCATTACGCCATCAACATCGCTAGTTTCTTTTCCGGTGCGCACATCTTTGACCAATTTATAAGGTTGCATCACATAATTTCTAATTTGCGAACCCCATTCGATTTTCATCTTTCCAGCCTCAATATCGGCTCTTTGAGCTAATTGTTTTTTTAATTCAATTTCATACAATTGCGACTTTAACATTTGCATCGCACGATTTCTGTTATCATGTTGCGAACGCGTTTCTGAACACTGAATTTGAATTCCGGTTGGTTTGTGAACTAATTGTACTTTGGTTTCTACTTTATTGACATTTTGTCCACCAGCACCGCTTGAACGCGCTGTTGTAATCTCAATATCAGCTGGATTTATTTCAATTTCTATAGTATCATCAACCAATGGATATACATAAACTGAAGCAAAAGAAGTATGACGTTTGGCATTACTATCAAAAGGAGAAATTCGTACCAAGCGATGCACACCATTTTCACCTTTTAAATATCCAAAAGCAAAATCACCTTCAATTTCTAAAGTCACCGTTTTAATTCCAGCAACGTCGCCTTCTTGAAAGTTTAATTCTTTTACTTTGTATTTTTGTTTTTCTGCCCACATCAAATACATTCGCATTAACATAGAAGCCCAATCACAACTTTCAGTTCCGCCAGCACCCGCCGTAATTTGCAACACAGCGCTTAGATTATCACCTTCATCAGAAAGCATATTCCTGAATTCGATATCTTCCAATAAATTATTGGTTAAATCATATTGGGTATCCAATTCTTCTTCAGTGGCATCACCTTCTTTATAAAAGTCATAAGTCATTTGAAGTTCTTCGGCAAGAGAATGTGCTTTTTCAAAATCTTCTACCCATTTTTTCTTAGAACGTAGGTTTCTAACAATCAGTTCTGCTTGTTTGGCATTGTTCCAAAAGTCTGGCGCAAAGGTCTTTTCCTCTTCGTTGGTTATCTCAATAAGTTTGGCATCAATGTCAAAGATACCTCCTTAACGCACCAAGACGTTCTACAATACCTTTAATTTGTTCGGTATTTGTCATAAATAATGTAATTTTGTAAATGCAAATATAATGCATCAGAAATTGATATGGAAATAAATTTAGTTAGTGACACCGTAACCAAACCCAGCAACGAAATGTTGCAGTTTATGTTTAATGCCAAAGTAGGTGATGATGTTTACAAGCAAGACCCAACGGTAAATGAATTAGAATCTGCTGTTGCTCAATTATTTGGAATGGAAGCAGCGCTATTTTTTCCGAGTGGAACTATGGCTAATCAAACTGCAATAAAACTTCATACGCAACCTGGTGAACAAGTAATTTGCGATAAATATTCTCATATTTATCATTATGAAGGTGGCGGAGCTTCTTTTAACAGTGGTGTTTCTTGTTGTTTAGTTGATGGAAAACGAGGAATGATTACGGCAGATTTAGTTAAAAACGCCATTAATGATCCTGAATTTTATCACGCACCCTTAACTACTTTAGTAAGCATTGAAAACACTACTAACAAAGGTGGTGGCGCTTGTTATGATTTGACTGAATTAAGAAAGATAAAACAAGTTTGCACAGAGAATAATTTAAAATATCATTTGGATGGCGCTCGATTGTGGAATGCTATGGTGGCCAAAAAACAGCATCCAAAACAATTTGGTGAATTATTCGACACGATTTCGGTTTGTTTATCTAAAGGACTTGGCGCTCCAATTGGCTCCTTACTATTAGGAACTAAAGCCGATATGAAACGTGCTCTTCGTATTAGAAAAATATTTGGAGGAGGAATGCGCCAATCGGGATATTTAGCGGCAGCAGGAATGTTTGCATTGCAACACAACATGCTTCGATTGGAAGATGATCATAGACGTGCTAAAGAATTAGGAGAATTGTTGAGTGCTCTTCCTTGGGTTGAAAAAGTGGAACCTATTGAAACTAATATCTTAATTTTTTCAGTAAGACCATCCTTGGAAGACAAATGGGTTATTGAAAAATTAAAACAAAAAAACATCCACATCAGTTCTATGGGACAGGGAAAACTTCGTATTGTAACCCATTTAGATTATAAAGAAGTGATGCATAGCTATGTTATGGAAGCACTCACAAAAATCCAATTTTAAAAAATTCCAAATTCCAATTTATTAATTTAAGATTAGAATTTGGAATTTATTTTTTAGAATTTATTTAAACATATCCATTCCAAGAATATTTGGCATTCCATCTTTAGCTACAGCTCCTAATTCAGCTTCATTAACGTTAGTCGCCTTTTCTATGGCTTTGTTCAGAGTAAGAATCAAATAATCTTCAAGTTGCTCTTTGTCTTGTAACAAACTTTCATCAATTTCAATTGATTTTATTTTTCGATTAGCAGTTAGAGTAACTTTTAATAAGCCGTCATTACTTTGTTCATCAACTAAAACAGTATCCTTTCGTTTTTTAGTTTCTTCAATTTTTTGTTGGGTTTCTTTAAGTTTACCCATCATTCCCATGATATCTCCAAACATAATTTTAAATATTTATTTGAGCAAAATTAGGAAATTCAACTTCAAAAATCAAATGTCACACTGAGCTAGCTTGCACTGAGTTTATCGAAGGGAAGTGCAAAATTCAACTTCAATAATTTCTTAAATTTCTTCAATCTGTGTTCCAAAAAAATGTCAATAACAATGTTAATATCAATCTTACAAGTTAACATATAGTAAGGATAAGTTTGCAATACATTTGCTTAGAATTTTAAAACAATTATGAGTACAAAAATACAACCACCAATTGCTAAAATTATTCCACATGAACTTGAAAAACATGGGCACGTTAGAACAGATAATTATTATTGGTTAAACGATAGAGAAAACCCAGAAGTTATTGATTATTTGAATAAAGAAAATGATTATTACAATCTATCAACAGCGCATACTAAAGACTTTCAAAAAGATTTATTTGAGGAGATGAAGGCAAGAATTAAGGAAGATGATGCGTCGGTTCCTTATTTTTATAATGGATATTATTACATCACCAGATTTGAAAAAGGTAAGGATTATCCTATTCATTCCCGAAAAAAAGGTTCATTAGAAGCCAAAGAAGAAATTATGTTTGATTGCAACGAAATGGCAAAAGAACATGCTTATTTTAACTTAAATGGCATTAGTATAAGTGAAGATAATCAATGGGTTTCTTTTGGTGTTGATACGGTTTCAAGACGTCAATACACCATTCAAATTAAGAATTTAGAAACCAACGAAATCCTTCCAATTAAGATTGAAAACACTACTGGTGGCGCTACATGGGCAAGTGATAATAAAACTTTGTTTTACTCAAGAAAGGATGAAGTTACCCTTCGTCCTGATAGAATTTACAAACATAAATTAGGATCAAATCCAACTGAAGATGTTGTAGTTTATTTCGAAAAAGACGACACTTTTAATGTTTCGATATATAAATCTAAGTCAAAAAAGTATTTAATTATTTCTTCTGAAAGTACTTTAACTTCTGAATTTCAAATACTATTGTCTTCAACCCCTGATGAACAATTTAAAGTTTTTCAAAAGCGTACTCGTGAGTTAGAATATTCGATTTCACATTATGAAGATAGTTTTTATATCGTTACCAATAAAGATGATGCTACCAATTTTAAAGTAATGAAAACACCAGAAGATAAAACTTCAAAAGAAAATTGGGTAGATTTAATTCCACACAGAGAAGAGGTTTTATTGGAAGGTATTGATATTTTTAAAGATTATTTGGTAGTTTCAGAACGTTTTGATGGGTTGAATAAAATCCGAATTATGCCATGGAGTGGTGAAGGTGAATACTATTTACCTTTTGAACTCGAAACTTACACCGCTTATACCACAACAAATATTGATTTTGATACAGAAATTCTTCGTTATGGCTATCAATCTATGGCAATTCCGTCATCGGTGATTGATTTTAATATGCGCACTAAAGAAAAAAACATCTTAAAAGAGCAAGAAGTTTTAGGAGGAAAATTTGATAAAAACAATTATATTGAAGAACGTATTTGGGCAACTGCTCAAGACGGAACAAAAATTCCAATGTCTATGGTGTATAGAAAAGGAGTGGAGCTAAATGGTAAAAATCCGTTTCTTTTGTATGCTTATGGTTCTTATGGAATGACAATGGAACCTTATTTTTCTACAACCAGATTAAGTTTGTTAGATAGAGGATTTATCTATGCCATTGCTCATGTTCGTGGTGGTGAAGACATGGGAAGAACGTGGTATGAAGATGGAAAATTATTAAAAAAGAAAAATACATTTACCGATTTTATTGATTGTTCCAAACAAGTAATTGCTGAAAAATATACTTCTGCCGAACATTTATATGCCGAAGGTGGTTCTGCTGGAGGATTATTAATGGGTGCAATAATTAATATGAATCCTGAATTATACAATGGAGTTATTGCTCAAGTACCCTTTGTTGATGTTGTAACTACTATGTTAGACGATACAATTCCATTAACAACAGGAGAATATGACGAATGGGGCAATCCAAATGTTAAAAAATATTACGATTATATGTTGTCCTATTCCCCTTATGATAATGTGAAAGAGCAAGATTATCCTAATTTGTATATTTCTACTGGATTACATGATTCTCAGGTACAATATTGGGAACCAGCTAAATGGGTAGCAAAATTAAGAGTGTTAAAAACCAATTCTAAGCAATTATTTATGGATACAAATATGGATGCAGGACATGGAGGAGCATCGGGAAGATTTGAATCTCTTAAAGAAGTTGCTAAAGAATTCAGTTTTTTGTTAGATTTAGAAAAAATTAAAAATTAATTTATTAAATTTGCAAGGTTTTGTGGCAAGCTAATTTTAAAAATTTTGCCTCGACACTAATTTTTTATTTATGAAAGAAGAAATAAAAGCCTACAATAATGTTTTGGAATTAATAGGAAATACACCTCTTATTAAGCTGAACAAAGTAACCGAAAATTTAGAAGGTAACTTCTATGCTAAGGTTGAAGCCTTCAATCCAGGACATTCTTCAAAAGACAGAATTGCATTATACATTATTGAGGAAGCTGAAAGACAAGGAATTTTAACACCAGGCGATACCATTATCGAAACTACTTCTGGTAACACAGGCTTTAGTTTGGCTATGGTAAGTATCATTAAGGGTTACAGCTGCATTTTGGCGGTGAGTTCTAAGTCATCTAAGGATAAAATTGACATGCTACGCAGTTTAGGTGCCAAAGTTTATGTTTGTCCTGCGCATGTTTCTGCAGATGATGAGCGTTCGTATTATAATGTTGCAAAACGATTGCACGAGGAAACTAAAGGTTCTGTTTACATTAATCAGTATTTTAATCAATTGAATATTGATGCTCATTATATGACTACAGGTCCAGAAATTTGGGAACAGACTTCAGGGAAAATAACTCATCTTGTTGCTTGTAGTGGAACAGGTGGAACTATTTCTGGTATTGCAAAATACCTTAAAGAGAAAAATCCTAAAGTAAGAATTTTAGGTGTTGATGCTTTTGGTTCGGTTTTAAAAAAATACCATGAAACGAAAGAATTTGACAACGACGAAATTTATCCTTATAGAATTGAAGGTTTAGGTAAAAACTTAATACCAACAGCAACCGACTTTGAATCGATTGATAAATTCATGAAAGTTACCGATGAAGAAAGTGCTCATACTACAAGAGAAATTGCTAAAACAGAAGGTTTGTTTGTAGGATATACTTCAGGTGCAGCTTTACAAGCAGTAAAACAATTTGCCGAAGAAGGTGAATTTACATCAGAAAGTAATGTTGTTGTAATTTTTCCTGATCATGGTTCTAGATATATGAGTAAAGTATTTAGTGATGATTGGATGAACGAGCAAGGTTTTTTTGACAGCGTTAATGTTGAAGAAGCTCAAAAGATTGAATTTATAAAATAAAAACTACTTTATCTAAAATAAAAAAACTCCGATTTTACTCGGAGTTTTTATTTTATTATTTCTTTCTAATAATATCTTCTAAAACGGCTTTGTTTGGATAATTAATTACTCTCAATGTGATTGTATCATTCTTAGTTGTTTTTCCTTCAATAACATATAATTTACCTTTTTGATAAACAATATTACTTTTGTCAAAATCTACATCACCATAGGTTAATGTGTTTTTTATATCAATGGTATCAATCCAATCTTCTGATAGTTTTCTAGAAGCTTCAATACTATAATTGAAAGGTTTGTTTCTTAAATCATTTAATACACGTGCATTAGGAAAATAATTACATCGTGTATCTTTACCTGACAAAACAAGAGCTACAACAAAAGCTCCCATAATCAATCCAACTAAATAATAGGCTAATCTTTGATAAAATTTCATTCTTTTTTTTTGCAAATGTAAACTAAACAGAATTATTTTAGAAGGAATACTAATTTAAAAAACTATTAAATTTATATCACTATCCGGTAGGTTAAACCAATCTCCAATAGCCTTATTGGTTAAAATGCCGTGGTATAAGTAAATTCCGTTTTTCAGTCCTTTATTGCATCTTATGGCGCTTTCTATTCCACCATCTTCAGCAATTTGGAGGAGATAAGGAGTAATAATATTACTTATTGATAACGATGCTGTTTTAGAATATCTTGAAGGAATATTTGGCACACAATAATGAATAACATTACTTTTAATAAAAGTTGGTTTTTCGTGAGTAGTAATTTCTGAAGTTTCAAAACAGCCACCAGTATCTATACTTACATCAACAATTACGGCTCCTTTTTTCATGTGTTCCACCATTGTTTCAGTAACTACAACTGGGCAACGGTCTTTTCCTCTCATTGCTCCAATAGCAACATCACATCTTCGCAGTGCTTTTAATAATGATTTTGGCTGTATTGTAGATGTAAAAACTCGGTGATTCAAATTATTTTGAAGTCGTCTTAACTTAGTAATTGAATTATCAAATACTTTTACACTTGCTCCAAGCCCTATAGCTGTTTTTGCTGCAAATTCACCAACCGTTCCAGCACCAAGTATGACAACATCAGTTGGAGGTACCCCAGTAATATTTCCAAATAACAATCCTTTTCCAAATTGGTTGTTTATCATTAATTCAGCTGCAATAAGTACTGAGGCTGTTCCTGCAATCTCACTCAATGATTTTACAGCAGGATAAGAACCATCTTCATCTTTTATGTATTCAAATGCTAATGCAGTAATTTTCTTTTTGGTAAGTGCTTCAAAATATTCTTTCTTTCTGGTTTTTAATTGAATAGCTGAAATAATTAAAGAATTGGGATGCATCAATTCTATTTCTGCCATTGTAGGTGGTTCGACCTTTAAAAGCATTGGGCAAGAAAGTACCTTTTTAGTATCATTTGTAATTTCTGCACCAGCATCACTATATTCTTTATCAGTATAACTAGAGCTTTCACCTGCACCAGCTTCCATCATTACACGATGTCCGTGAGAAGTTAGAGAATTAACAGCATCTGGCGTTAAGCAAATACGTCGCTCTTGATAACTTGTTTCCTTTGGAATACCAATAAACAATTCGCTTTTGTGACGAGCTATTTCTAATTTTTCTTCTTGAGGAAGAAGTTGTTGTTTTGTAAAAGGTGTAAGTGACATAGTTACAAATGAATTATGGCACAAGTTACAAAAAATTAAATACTAATTACAATTGGAATTTTAATTTTAAAAAGTACTCTATGTTAAAATCAAATGTCTTTTTCCATCAGGAAGTGTTTCGATTTTTATTTTAGAATGTTCTTCAGGAATTAAATTTGGAATATTTTCTGCCCATTCGACAAAACACCAATTGCCTGAATAAAGATATTCATCAATACCCATATCCAAAGCTTCTGTTTCCTTCTTCAATCGATAAACATCAAAATGATAAATATATTGATTATTAGCTATTTGATATTCATTAACTAAAGAAAAGGTTGGACTGCTAGTAGCCTCATTAACACCTAAATTTTTAGCTAAAAATTTTATTAAAGTTGTTTTTCCAACGCCCATTAGTCCATTAAAAAGTATCACTTTTTTTGGATTTTCTGATATGATTTTTTTCGCAACGGCATCAATTTCATCTAATGTAAAAATTATTTCCATAACTAATCTTATTTTAGATTTAAGTATTCATTGTTTGTTTTTGTATGATGAATACTGAGTACTAAAAACTATTTTATCTCGGATTGAAAACTAAAAAAGGAACAATAACTTCTTCTAAAGAAATTCCACCATGTTGATAGGTATTTCTGTAGTAACTAACATAATGATTATAATTATTTACGTAAGCCAGAAAGTTATCATTCTTTGCAAAAATATAAGAACTACTCATATTTATGGCAGGCAAACCAATTTTTTTTGGGTCTTTGATGGCGTAAACATCCTTATCTTCATAAGTTAAACTTCTTCCTGTTTTGTATCTTAAGTTTAAACTAGTATTCTTATCGCCAATTACTTTAGATGGATTTTTTACATTTATAGTTCCGTGATCTGTAGTAATTATTAATTTGAATCCCAATTTTTGGCCTTGTTGAATTATATCCAACAATGGAGAGTTTTTAAACCAACTCAATGTCAAAGAACGGTAGGCTTTATCATCTGATGCCAATTCTTTTACAACATCCATTTCAGTTTTAGCATGAGAGAGCATATCTACAAAATTGTATACAACCGTAACTAAGTTATTGTCTTTTAAACTTCTAAAATTATCGGCTAATTTTTTTCCACCAGCCAAATTTGTGATTTTGAAATAATCTTGTTTTATGTTTAATCCCAAACGTTTTAAATGTGCTGATAAAAATTCAGCTTCATATAAATTTTTGCCACCTTCTTCAACATCATTTTTCCAATATTGAGGAAATTGTTTTTCCATTTCTAAAGGAGTTAATCCAGAAAATATGGCATTTCTAGCATATTGTGTAGCCGTTGGAAGTATTGCAAAATAAGGTGTTTCTTTCTCTAATTTGTAATAATTATTAATGGTACTTTCCATAGCTTTCCATTGATCATAACGTAAATTGTCAATTACAATAAAAAGTACTGGTTTATCTTTTTTTACTAATTCTGGAACAACTAATTCTCTAAATAGAGTATGAGATTGAATAGGTTTATCTTTTGGTTCACCCGAGCCTTTTTGGCGAACTGACGGAGCTAGCGAAGCAAACCAATCTTCGTAATTTCGTTCTATAAACTTACCAAATTGTGAATTGGCTTCTACTTTTTGAGACTCAAGAATTTCAATAAGATTGGTATCTTCAATGTTTTCTAACTGTAACTCCCAAAAAATTAACTTTTTATATAACTCAATCCAATCCTCATAAGAATTTACCATAGAGAGTTCTAAAGCAATTTTTCTAAATTCCTTTTGATAATCTAAAGTCGTTTTTTCTGAAATTAATCTTGAGTGATCTAAATTCTTTTTCAAACTTAATAAAATCTGATTAGGATTTACTGGTTTAATAAGGTAATCGGCAATTTTAGAACCAATTGCTTCTTCCATAATATACTCTTCTTCACTTTTAGTAATCATTATTACTGGCGTAGAAGATTTTTTTTCTTTAATTTCAGATAACGTTTCCAATCCACTCATTCCGGGCATATTTTCGTCTAGGAAAACTATGTCAAAATTGTTTTCGGCAAAAATATCTACAGCGTCACGACCATTATTACATGTAGTTACTTCATAATTTTTTTTCTCTAAAAAAATGATATGTGGTTTTAACAAATCAATCTCATCATCCACCCAAAGTATTTTGATTTTATCCATAATGGTATTTAATTTGGTGCAATTTACTATTAATAGAACGAACGATGTATTAAAATTATTGTAAAAAAAAGGGCAATAAATTAAAACAAGTTATAACGACTTCATTTACTTATCAAATCGCCCTAAAAACAAGTTAGTTGCAAACAATTGATAAATGCTTCGCCAGTTATAGCAAGCTCTCGGGTAATCGAACTATTTTTTTTTCATTTATAAATTGTTTAGATAAATTAAATTATTTTGAATAATTAGTGAAATAATGTACCTTAGCTTCTTAAATTTGCTTTTATGAAATCGCCATTAACAACAAGTTTGCGCAAGCAAACACCTATAAATAAAAAGGCGATACCATATATGACCACTAACAAATCAAAATTAACAACAAGTTTGCGCAAGCAAACACCTATAAATAAAAAGGCGATACCATATATGACCACTAACAAATCAAATTTTACATATATGAAAAAATGTATTGTTGCTTTAAGTCTTGTTTTATTATTTGCATCTTTTAAAAAAGAAGAATGTGTTAAAACTGATTCAGATTTCGAAAATTATAAAAAAACATTTGTAGACAATTTATGGAAATTAAATCCTGGTTGGGCTTCCAATGTAGGTTTTCATAAATATGATAGTGTTTTGGTCGTGCCAAATGCCGATTATTCTAAAAAATTAGTAAATTTTGCTAAAGCCAATTTAGATTCGTTGCAGAAGTATTCGGTAAACAATTTATCTGATAATAATAAAACGGATTTTTACATGATTAAGAATTATGCAGAAGGTTCTCTTTTTTCTATTAACGAATTAAAATCTGATACTTGGAATCCTTCCCATTATAATGTTTGTGGTTCTTTTGCCAAAATATTAAACGGAAGTTACGACACTTTAGAAACTCGATTGAAGAATTTTGGGACTAAAATGGACAACATTTCAGCGTATTATGAAACTGCAAAAGAGAACATAAAAAATCCAACTGTTGAACATACACAATTAGCCATCGACCAGAATTTGGGTGGCATTTCAGTATTTGAATCCGATTTAAAAACTGCTTTGGAGAAAAGTAAATTATCGGCAACAGAGAAAACTACTATTTTAAAAAAAGCAATAAAATCGGTTGAAGCTATTAAAAGTTATGTTACTTGGTTGCAGAAACTGGATAACAAAACACCGAGATCATTTAGATTAGGAAAAGAATTGTATGCTAAGAAATTTGATTTCGACATTCAATCAAGTTATTCAGCCGACGAAATTTATCAGAAAGCAATTAATCATAAGAAAGATTTGCACGAAAAAATGTTTGTTTTAGCCGATAAATTGTGGTCAAAATATCTTGGTTCAGCTCCAAAGCCAACTGATAAATTGCAAGTTATTCGTCAAGTTATTGATAAAATATCGTTGCAACATACAACACCAGAAAAATTCCAATCAGAAATAGAAAAGCAAATTCCAGAACTTACGGCTTATGTGAAAGCTAAAAACTTACTTTATATTGATCCGTCAAAACCGTTAGTAGTTAGAAAAGAACCCGATTATATGGCTGGAGTTGCTGGCGCTTCTATTTCTTCTCCTGGACCTTACGATAAAAATGCTAATACGTATTACAATGTTGGAAGTATGTCAGGTTGGAAAGCCGAACGTTCTGAAAGTTATTTGCGAGAATACAACGATTATATTTTACAAATTTTGAACATTCACGAAGCGGTACCTGGTCATTATACCCAATTGGTTTACAGCAATCAATCGCCAAGTATTATCAAATCTATTTTAGGAAACGGAGCAATGGTAGAAGGTTGGGCTGTTTATACCGAAAGAATGATGTTGGAAAGCGGTTACAAAAACTCTGACGAAATGTGGTTGATGTATTATAAATGGAATTTGAGAACAGTGTGCAATACTATTTTAGATTATAGTGTTCACACCAAAAATATGTTGAAAGAAGAAGCTATTAGTTTGCTAACCAATGAAGCCTTTCAACAACAAGCTGAAGCTGATGGTAAATGGAAAAGAGCTACTTTATCTCAAGTACAATTGTGTTCTTATTTTACAGGTTACACGGAGATTTATGACTTTAAAGAAACGTTAAAAAAGAACGATGGCGACCAATTTGATTTAAAGAAATTTCATGAAAAATTCTTAAGTTATGGCAGCGCACCAGTAAAATATATTAAAGAATTGATGCTGGGTAAAAAGTAAAAAATATGAAATAAAAAAAGGAGTTCAAAATAGTTTGAATTCCTTTTTTATTTATAAAATTTTCTTCACCAACCAATACACAACAATAAATACAATTACAGTTCCAAAGCAACCAAATTTTGTTTTTTTGGCTGCAAAAAAAGCAGCAATGAATGCGATTAAGTTTTTCATATTTCTTTAATTAGTAATTTTACCATCTATCTTTTGAGCCAATTGATAATCCAAATCTGTAATTTCATTTTTATCATGGGTAAATAATGAAATTTCTAATTGAAATGCTTTATGAATTTTACAATCAGGATGATGGTTCATCTCATCAGCAAGATAAGCAACTTTCAAAAGGAATTCAACCAACTCAGTTTGCGATTTGAACTTTAAATTAGTTACTAATTTTCCGTTTATAGTTTCCCAATTAATATTTTCCATTTAATAATTCGCCACCAATGGCAGATTTAGCTTCAATTCCTAATTTCTTCATCATTTCATACGTAGTGCAAACTGCAGCCGAAGTTACTGGAATTCCACATTCTGCCTGAATTAAATCAATAGCTTCTAATGAAGGCATTTGCACACAGGCCGAAGCCACTAAAACATCTACATCGGTCAAATCCAATTGTTTGTAAATTTCTAGCAAATTCATCGGATTTTGAGCAGCAACTTCCAAATTATCTGGAATTTCTAATGCAATACTTTGTTTTACTTTGATGCCTTGATTTTCAATATAATCCACAACCATATCGGTCAATGGTCGCATATAAGGAGTTATGATGGAGATTTGTTTGGCACCCAAAACTTTCAATCCATTTATTAAAGCACCAGCCGAAGTAACAATTGGAGTAGGGAAGTCATTAGCAACCGTTTCTTGATGTAAATTTACTTCCGAAACACAATGATATCCCCGACCCATACTCATAATGGCAACCAAACAAGCATAACCCATTACATCTACATGCGCATCAGACAATTCTTGAGCACATTTTAAACTCATAGCATCCATAGCTTCGAGTTCTTCTTTCGTTACTTTTTTCATTCTCATTCTACTGCTGTGAAACGTAAATCGTTCTGGTAAAATGGTTTCACGTGAACGAAAGATTGCTGGTATTTCGGTTTCCATCGTTACGTTACTTGATGGAACTATTTGTCCTATTCTGTATAGCCTCCCCAACCCCTCCGAAGGAGAGGCTTTTTGCGTTATGTTTGTCATTTTTTTATATATTAATAAGTTTGTTTATCTGCCTTTTTTAAATTCCCCCTTCGGGGGTTAGGGGGCTTATATCTCCTTAACCATATTCACAATCGTTCCAATTCCTTCTACAGTAGCTTCAATAACATCTCCATCGTATAGCCATTCTTGAGGATTTCTTCCAGCGCCAACGCCTGCTGGAGTTCCTGTTGCAATAATATCTCCAGGTTCTAAAGTGAAAACTATACTCAAATCTTCAATTAAATCATTAATATTGAACAACAAGAATTTAGTATTTGAATTTTGTTTTTCAACACCATTTACTTTTAAAGATAAATTCAAATTGTGTGGGTTTTCTATTTCGTCTTTGGTTACTAAAATTGGTCCCATTGGCGCAAACGTATCTTGTCCTTTAGAAACAATCCATTGTCCTTCACGACGGCAATCGCGAGCAGAAATATCATTAATTACCGTGTAACCAAAAACATAATCCAATGCATCGGCTTTTGGAACGTATTTTCCTTTTTTACCAATGACAACTGCCAATTCCACTTCCCAATCCAATTGCGAAGTCAACTTGGTATTTTTGATGATTTCGGTATTAGTTGCCGTTACTGTTGTAGGTGGTTTTGAAAATATAATTGGTTTTTGAGGTAATTTTCCTGTTGTATCTAATGTTC
>JAIFLT010000175.1 GCA_020048955.1 Flavobacterium sp. | reverse complement strand
ATATCTGCGAATTTCTTGTCGTTAAATCAAACAAACAACTCTCGCCATCATTGTTGTCATCACATACCACATAGTTACTTGGTGGGGTGATGGTAGGGCTACCGATGATTGATATTTGAGTTGTGGTTGGATTAGCACATTGTCCAGTATTAGGAGTAAAAGTATAAGTTGTAGTTGTTGTGTTATTTAGAGCTGGTGACCAAGTACCTGAAATCCCATTTTGAGAAACTAACGGAAGAGGATTTATAGTAGTTCCGGTGCAAGCTACTGTATTAATAGTAAATGTAGGAGTTATTGCTGTTGTAATAATAGTGATGGTCATAGAAGTTGGATTCGCACATTGACCACTATTAGGAGTAAAAGTATAGGTTGTAGTTGTAGTATTATTTAATGCTGGCGACCAAGTTCCTGTTATTCCATTAATTGAGGTTGTAGGTAATGGAGAAATTAAATTTCCACTACAAACAGGAGCAACCTGATTAAAAGTTGGAGTTACATTAGGAATAACAGTAATTGTTAAGGTTTGATTTGTTGCACATTGACCGCTATTTGGAGTAAAAGTGTAAGTAGTTGTGCTGGTATTATTTAATGCTGGCGACCATGTTCCAGTTATACCATTTGTAGAAGTAGTAGGGAGTGGAGCTAGTACATCTCCATTACAAATCTGTGAAATAGCAGTAAAATTAGGTGTTATATTTTGATTAACTGTTATTGTAAGTGAAGTTGAAGTAGCACATTGACCAGTATTTGGGGTAAAAGTATAGGTTGTTGTATTAGTATTGTTTGGTGTTGGTGACCACGTTCCAACTATTCCATTTGTTGATGTATTTGGTAATGGGCTTAATGTTTGACCTGAGCAAATAGGACTAATCGCATTAAATATAGGTGTTATATTTGGAGTAACGTTAATGGTTAGTGTTGTTGATGTTGCACATTGATTTGCATTTGGAGTAAAAGTATAAGTTGTTGTAGCAGTATTATTTAATGTTGGAGACCAAGTACCAGAAATTCCGTTATTTGATATTGTTGGAAGTGGACTAAGAGTTTCACCAGAACAAACGTTTGGAACTGCATTAAAAGTAGGAACAACTAATGGAATAACAGTAATTGTTGATGTTGTAGTTGTTGCACATTGTCCAACATTGGGAGTGAAGGTATAGGTAGTTGTATTAGTATTGCTGACAGCTGGCGACCAAGTTCCTATTATTCCATTAGTAGAAGTTGTAGGCAGCGTTGGAGCAGCTGTTCCAAAACAAATAGGTGTAATAGCGTTAAAAGTAGGTGTGATAGGATTTACTACACTCACATTCAACACTTGATTAGAAGCGCAAGGAAACAGAGTGGAATTTGGTGTAAAAGTATAGGTTCCACTATTGGTATTACTAATAGTTGATGGACTCCATGTACCACTAATTCCATTTGGAGATGTCGTGGATAATATTGGAGCAGTGCTTCCTATACAAATTGGTTCGATAGGAGCAAAATTAGGAGCGGTAATGGAAGGGCAAGCTGTATTGCAAGTAGTAGTCATTGGTGAAACACAGGAAACACCATTAGCTGTTAATGTAAATGTTACAGATGTACCAGGAGTTAAACCAGTTACAGTATAATTTGATGGCGAAACCCAAGTTCCGGTGATTGGAGGTCCACCCGCGATGGAATAGGAATAAGTAAAATTGGTTTGTCCAACATTGCTAAAATCGAAATTCAGTGAATTTGGAGTAGTATTTGGACTACCAAAATTACAAAATAAATTTAGTGATGGGCCAGTATTTGCTATAGTTACTGTTATGGGAGTTCTATCACTCTCACAACCAGAGATGGTTTGGCTAACATAGTAAGTGGTTGTTCCAAGTGTTGATGTTGATGGAGTAGGCGCAGTAGCAGACGCTGTTCCACCAGTAGCATTTGTTCCGTACCAATTTAAAGTACCACCACCAGAGGCATTTGCTACTAAAGGTACAGCTGTTGTATTTTGACAATAATTTACAGTACTCGATGCTGTTGGAGGATTAACTACTGTAAAGATTATTGTAATTGTAGAGTTGGTGGTTAAATTACAAATATTAGTTCCCGTTAAAGTTAGCGTTACAGATGTTCCTGTAGCATTAGTAGGTAGGGTATAATTGGTAACCAGATTAGTGGCATTAGAAAATGTTCCAATAGGAGCGGTCCATAAAACACTTTGATGTCCTTGAGCAATTCCGTTTAAATTTATTGTAGAGCCCTTGCATGCAGTTATTGTATTTCCTGCGTTAGTAAAAAATGGAGGAATAGGTGCATTACAACCCGTATTAACATAACTTGGTGTACCAGAAGGAGTAAAGTTAACAGTAGCACCATCATTGACAGCAGTAGTACCACCATAATTTCCAAGTGAATTTATCAACAAACTACGTTCATAACTTACAGTTTCAGTACATGCTCCAAATGACATGGTAAGTGTTCTTGTTCCAGGTATTACATTGTAATTTGCAAAATGACCACCAATATTGGCTGCATTATCTTGAAATATCATGTAGATGGTTGTTGTTAAGGAACCAAACGAATTAAAAGCTGTGTTTAGATTATAGCTTGAAATAAGAATTACAGTGGCATTTGCAGGCAAAACTCCCGCAGTAGGCTCTAAAATCTGTCCACAACCTCCTGCTCCAGTTATAGTAGCATTTAATGCTGCAACTTTTGATGCTGTAGTAGCATTTTGAACAATTCCTAACCATGGATTATTGGGCCAAGTTACATTTAAAGTACCAACATTAATACTTGCTGCTCCAACTTTAAACCTTACCATTTCATTAAAACCCTCTTCATTTGTTGGATTATTTGGAGAACATGCATCCACCAATATACTTTCAATTTCAAAACATTGCGAAAAAGTTTTCTCAGGATTAAAAAATGATAAAATTGTAAAAAGAAATAGATAAATGTTTCTTGTAGTATATATAGACATCATTTTTGATTATAAATTTCGCAACAAAAATAATGAAATTTAATTCATTGAAAGTTGGATAATAGTAATTTATATCAAGTTAAAAAAAAAATCCCAAGAAATTTTCTTGAGATTTAATTTTTGTGGGGAGAGCAGGATTCGAACCTGCGAAGACGTAGTCAGCAGATTTACAGTCTGCCCTCGTTGGCCGCTTGAGTATCTCCCCATTTTGCATAACGAGAATGCAAATATAGAAACACTTTTAATTTTTACAAATATATTTTTTATTTATTTGTGTTATAGTCTTATTTAAAGTGCTAAAAGTTCTTCAACTTTTGCTTTCAATTCGTCACCTCTTAAATCTTTGGCAACAATATTTCCTTTAGAATCTAAAATAAATGTTGTCGGAATTTGTTGAATTTCATATTGAATTGCGATTGGATCTTCAAAACCTTTCAAATTTGAAACATGATTCCAAGTGAGTTTATCTTTAGCTATGGCATCTTTCCACTTAGTTGCATCATCATCAAGTGAAACCCCAATGATATTCAATCCTTTAGAATGAAATTGATTGTATAATGCAACAACATTTGGATTTTCCTTTCTACAAGGACCACACCATGATGCCCAAAAATCAATAATAGTAACTTTACCCAATGACTCTTTAAGAGAGATTGTAGTTCCATTTGGGCTTTTAGCTGAAAATTCTGGTGCCATCTTTAGAGATTTAAGTTTTTCAACTGCAGCAGGATTTTTCATGTTCTTCTCAATTGCTTTTAACTTTTCTGTAATAGCTTTACCTTTAGTAGTATTTTGTAACTCCTCATTTAAATTTTCAAATGTCTTTTTAACTTTTTTATATTCAAAATCTTGTGAATTAAATAAACGCTCTACTAGTAATAATGAGATGTATGAATTTGGGTTCTGGTCAGGATATTGGTTCATATATTCATCTACCTCTTTTTGAATTTTAACATAACCACTTTTTAAACTTTCAATAGTAATGTTATCTTTCTTTTGTTGAGCCTCCATTAACTTTTGAATGTTTTTATTTTGATAATCAACCAAACGTTTATTGATGGCATTAGTTTTATCATTAAATTCTTGAAAAGAGTCATTACTCTCTGTACCACTTATTTTTGATTTCCAGATACTATCTTTATCCACTTTAATTTCAATCGCTCCACTTTCCATTATGAAAGGAACAGGTTGTTGAATATCTTTTATGTATAAAGCAAACATACTTGGCTCTTTAACTTTACCTTTTAATTCAAATTTTCCATCTTTTACTTTTGTTGAATCAACACTTAATACAAGGCCAACTTCATTTTGTGTTTTAAGATAAATCATTTTACCATTTGGTAAACCTTTTGCTTCACCAGATATCATGAACTCTCCCTTTTTTACTTTACTACAACTTAAAATTGCAAGTGATAGGGCAACTAAAAAAATTATTTTTTTCATTATTTTTTTTAAATTAAAATTTTTGCAAAAGTATTTAAAATAAAATAAATCATACTCATTTTATGATATGTTTTAGAAATCTTTTGATTTTAAATTTTAGAGTAGATTTAACTTCATTTTACTAATATAATCGTAAATTTGTTGTATATTTAATGTGAAATGATTAAAAAAATCTTCTTTTTTATTTTGTTTTTATGTTGTTTTTTTTCAACTTATTCTCAAATAGTTATAAATGAAATAGATGCTGATAATCCTGGGTCGGATAACAAGGAGTTTGTAGAGCTAAAATCTAGTTCACCAACTTTTTCTTTAGATGGCTATGTGATGGTCTTTTTTAATGGTCAAACGGGCGCTGGAACTTTAAGTTATTTTTCTTTAGATTTGGATGGTTATACAACTGATGTTAATGGTATTATCCATTTTGGAAATGCTCAAGTTTCTCCGTCACCAACAACACCTTATTTTCCATTAAATACAATTCAAAATGGTCCTGATGTAATTGCTATATTTATAGGTAATGCAACCGATTATCCTTTGAATACTCCTGCAAGTAATATAAATTTGATTAATGCTGTTGCGTATTCAACTTCAACATCTTTTCCAACAACATTGATGAATTTATTTGGTGTTACTATTTGCTCTATAGATAATCAGCCACTTGGTTCAACCTCAAACTCTATTCAAAGAAAAAATGATGGTACATACGAAGTAAAGCCACCCACACCAGGAGTTAATAATGATGGAAGTGGTATTGTTTTTAACTATGTGACAACTACAACAACTACAACTGTTTTATCTGAGGGACAGACATTAATAATAAATTTCAACACCTCTGAACCAGTTGTTTCCCAACCACTTGTAATTTCTTTTTCATTGAACAATGGCAGTTTTGATTCAAATGATTTCTTTGGATTGACTAGTGTTACAATTCCAGTGGGTTCGTCAACTGCATCAGCTTCAATTCAGCTCCTTGATGATTCTCTAAATGAAGGTGATGAAGAGTTAAAAATAGTTTTAAATGCACTTCCTTTAAATTATTATTTGAATAATAATGATTTAATTGTTAGGGTAAATGATGTTAACTATGTTGTATTGCCTTTTGGAACTCCTTTAAATCCTACTTTTAATAACGTTACAAGCACTGCGCCAAATGGCTATTATTCTTCATTAGAGGGGCTTTCTGGGACAGCCTTAAAACAGATGCTTCAAGATATTATTGCCAATCCGTCTGTGGTTCGTGCACACAATTATGGTGATGTAGAAACTATTTTGAAAGTAGCTGATCAAAACCCCGCTAACAGTAATCAAGTTTGGCTAATGTATGTAGAAGAACCTCGTTCTAAATTAGATTTTCAAGATTCAAATAGTAATGTTGGAAAATGGAATAGAGAGCATATTTTTCCACAATCTCGTGGTGGATTTCAAGATGGCACATTAAGCTTAGCCGATGGTATTAACCTTTGGTTACCAACCAATGCAAATGATATTTTGGCTGGTCATGCAGATGCACACCACTTGAGAGCAGAAGATGGTCCGGAGAATAGTTTAAGAAGTAATAGAGATTATGGCTCTGACTATAATGGTCCAACGGGTAATTTAGGAACTTGGAAAGGTGATGTTGCTCGTTCCTTATTTTATATGGCAGTTCGTTATAATGCACTGAGTTTAGTAAATGGAAATCCAGCAGATTCTACTGTTGGGCAAATTGGAGATTTAGCTTCATTGCTTCAATGGAATAAT
>JAIFLT010000132.1 GCA_020048955.1 Flavobacterium sp. | reverse complement strand
TTGGAATACTTCCTCCAGAACGTACAGGAATGGCAGGAACTCCAAAAGTTTCTGTGTAAGCTTTGTTGGCAGCTTGATAACCAATACTGTCGATTGGGGTTACATAACCTTGACCACCATGATGAGGAGTAACTTTTACTTTCACTGATTTTGGTGCAATACTTGCAAAATGTTTAGAAAACAATTCGGTAATTTCTTCCCAATCTTGATTTGGAACCAAACGCATCGATATTTTAGCATAAGCTTTGCTTGCAATAACCGTTTTTGCTCCTTCGCCAGTATAGCCACCCCAAATTCCGTTTACGTCTAATGTGGGACGAATGGAGTTTCTTTCATTGGTAACATAACCCGTTTCGCCATAAATATCGGCAATGTCTAATGCTTTTTTATAATTGTCTAAATTGAAAGGTGCTTTTGCCATTTCGGCTCTTTCTTCTAATGACAATTCTTCTACTTTGTCATAAAATCTAGGAATGGTAATGTGGTTATTTTCATCGTGAAGTGATGCAATCATTTTGGTCAATACATTAATAGGATTGGCAACTGCACCACCATATAAGCCAGAATGTAAATCGCGATTTGGACCAGTAACTTCAACTTCTACATAACTTAAACCACGCAAACCCGTGGTGATTGAAGGTTGTTGGTTAGAAATCATTCCAGTATCGGAGATTAAAATAACATCACAAGCTAATTTTTCTTGATTTTCTTTTACAAATCCGCTAAGGCTTTTAGAACCCACCTCTTCTTCGCCCTCAATCATGAATTTTACGTTGCAAGGCAGGCAATTATTGGCAGTCATATATTCAAACGCTTTTACGTGCATATACATTTGTCCTTTGTCATCACACGCACCGCGGGCAAAAATTGCTCCTTCTGGATGAATGTCGGTAACTTTAATGACAGGTTCAAAGGGTGGCGAAGTCCAAAGTTCTATTGGATCTGGCGGTTGCACATCATAATGTCCGTAAACCAAAACTGTTGGAAGGTTTTTATCAATAATATGTTCGCCAAAAACAATTGGGTAACCTGCAGTTTCACAAATTTCGACATGATGGCAACCCGCTTTTTCAAGTGAAACTTTCACCGCATTGGCAGTATCAATCACATCTTGAGAGTAAGCTGTATCGGCACTTACAGAAGGAATTTTTAATAATTCTATTAATTCATTTAGAAAACGTTCTTTGTTTTCTTGAACGTATTGTTTTATAGTATTCATTTTAATGATTTATTTTGAAATTCAAAAGTACGAAAAAGAGTTTTAAAAAAAATTCCTGTTTCATAATTTGTAATTAAGAATTATTCTTATATTTGCACTCACAAATCGAAGATTCATTGAACACCTATGAAAATCTTTAATTTAGTGAGATAATTTTGCGGATATGGTGAAATTGGTAGACATGCCAGACTTAGGATCTGGTGCCGCAAGGCGTGTAGGTTCGAGTCCTATTATCCGCACTTTAAAAATCTCTAAAGCGTTATAAATAAACGATTTAGAGATTTTTTATTTTAATATTCCCCGATAATTCCCTTAATTTTAATTTTATGTGTTAGTTCATTTAATTTTATTAAATTCGATTAATTATTAATAAACTAAATGAAACCTAAATTTTTTAATATTCTTGATGTAAGAACATTTTCAGATAAGTCGGAAAGTGAACAAAAAACTATACTAATTGAATCCAATATTTATAAAAAAGGTAAAAGCATTAATTTTGACATTAGTATAGAAGAGAGTGAAATTTGGAGAGGAAGTAGTAATTATCCGAAGTATCTGGGTCAAGATTTTGAATTAAATGGAGTCAATTACAAATTAAACGATGATTTTTTGGATGAAGTTTTTAATGAATGTATAAACTATTTCAAATCTCATCATACTGCACTAATTGAAAATAATATTGAAACCTTAAAATTGCAAGTGGAACTTTCTGGAGACAATTTTATTAAGGAACAGCGTCAAAAGGAAATTAAGAATTATAACAGCAATCTTTCTAAAAATCTCTTTAAAAAGCTTCACAAATTACATTTTGAAAATGAGCAAGAACATTTTGATATACTTAAAAGTTATCTCGGGGTGAATTGGTTTGATTTATCGGATTATATTTTTGGATTAAACAATATATCAAATTATCATATTATTTCAATTTATTACAGCTATGTAAGAGTGAATAGAATATTGATTTTATTAAACTCTTATTTCACAAATTATGAAACTGATGAAAAAGATGATAAGAAATTCAGCAGACCAAAATTCATTGCAATGCTAAATGAGTTAGGATTTTTTAAATGGAACTCTATAAAAGATTTATCCAATGACCAAAAAGCAAAAATTATCCTAGCATTACTTCAACAAGATTACAACAACAAAAGTGCTATTCATAATGTTGTAAAAAATTTTCAAACACTAAATCCACAAAGTGAATTAAATCCGAAAAAATATACAGCAAGCACCCATTTGGAAGAGGTGAAAAAGATATTGAATAATATATCTAACAAATTGTAATTGTGTTTTATTTGAATTTGGTGGAATAAATAGGTGGATTCCACTCACTAAAATGTGAATTAGTTTTGCTTCATAATAATTAAAAATAAAAATATTATGAAACAAACACTTCAAATCGAAAACACCAATTCCGAAGATTTCAAAAATGAAATTATTAATGGTGTAGTTGAGCAAATGAAAAATTTGGCTCACAACTTTACTGCAAAAGCAGAAAATGAAATTCTTCTTACTCGGGAGGAAACCGCAAAACTTCTTTCAATTTCACTTGTATCACTTTGGTCTCTAACTAAAGAAAACAAATTGCCAGTTTATCACATTGGTAAAAGTGTAAGATATAAGCAAAGTGAAATTCTAAATTGCTTGCAATTAAAATCTAAATAATACTTGCAATGAAAATAGAATCTAAAATTAACAACAAAAGAGTTATTTCAGATGATATATTGTATCATTTTGAACTGATTGCAATAGACTTGCAACGATTAAAACTTGATTACAACAGAGATGTTGCAATTTGTTACAAAGTAGAAAACATTATTACTAAAATAGAAATTATTATTCAACTATATCTTGAACTTGACAAACCAATTTATAGAGCTTTAAAAATTAAAGTTAACAGACTAATAAAGGATAATCCTCAATTAAAAGGAATCATATTGCATATTGAAAATTCTCGTTGCAACGAAGATGATGGAATGTTAGAAAAATTTAAAATTGTTGTTTAATTATGAAGACAAATGAAAATATTACCATATTTCATATAGTTGAGAATTATCTCTCTAAACATTATGATTTAAAATTTAATTCGATTTCTCTTCAAATTGAAATAAGTATAAAAACTAAAAATGAATGGGAAGTCCTAAATGAAAATGATATTTGGCTTGAACTTCAAAAGAAAAAAATTAAAATTTCTATGAGTTCTTTTATTGCAATATTAAAAAGCAACTATATTCAAAATTACAATCCAATTAAAGATTATTTTGAAACTCTTTCTAAATGGGATGGGAAAACAGATTTTGTTAAAAAATATTCTGAATACATTATTCTTGATGAAGAGGAAAACAAAAGTCAGTTTGAATATCATTTTAAAAAATGGTGCGTAAGAGCAGTAAAATGTGTTTTAATTGATGACTATTTTAATAAACAAGCTTTTGTTATAACCGATAATGGATTTGGTCAAAATATTGGAAAAACTTCTTGGTGTAGGTTTTTATGTCCACCAATATTATCAAATTATATTGCACAAGATATTCCTGAAAATGAGAAAGATGCAAGAATTCTTTTTGCTAAAAATTTCCTCGTAAATCTTGATGAATTATCATCATTGTCTAAAAAAGAAATAAACAAGTTAAAGTCCTATTTTTCATTAGATAAAATTAATGACAGACTTCCTTATGATAAGAAAAATTCAATTATTCCAAGAATTGCAAGTTTTATTGGTTCTACTAACATGTCAACATTTTTACAAGATGAAACTGGTTCCGTTCGTTGGTTATGCTTTGTTGTAAAAAGTATTAATTGGAATTATAAAAAAGAGTTTAATATTGATGATTTATGGTCACAAGTTTATCACTTGGCAAATGATTGCAATTTTGTTGAAACTATGACTTCAGAGGATTTAAAGATTAATGAATTGCGAAACGAAAAATTTCAGATAATAACTTCAGAAATTGAACTTTTAAGAAAATATTTTTATGTAACAAATGATATACATGAATCGACACATTTTACTGCAACAGATATTTTAAACAAACTAAATTTAGTTACATTCGGAATTAGACTAAATCCTGTATCAATAGGAAGAGCAATTAAAGTTTTAGGTTTTAAAAGAGAGAAGTATAAAAATGTTTATGGTTATTGGTTGGTTTATAAAGAAAATTAATTTAAGTTACCTATCTTACCTTTATGTTTTATAAATATGCTTGATTAGGTAAGATAGGTAACTATATAAAAAAAAAATTTAAAATATTCTATATTAGATTTTAAACTGATACCAATTATGTTTTTTTTAAAAAATTTTACTGCAAGTTTATTGCAATAACATTTGCAATGTATTTAAAGCCATATAAACATACACTTTTGATAAATCTATATGCAATTCAACAATTGCAATAAAATAATTGTAGCCTTGCAATAATGTTAAAAACTAAAAACTAAAAAACTCTTTAATTGTTGAATAGTTTACTATTTTTAGACAATCAAAAAATCTAATAGTTTACAATGCCGATATTTCAAAACTCTGTTGTTACAAAATACCTTGCAAGCCAAAACAAAGCTTTAATTGCAACTAAATGGAATGATTTCAAAAATCATTTTCACAATTTAACTATTCAAGATAATATTCGTTCGAGTAAAGAGGAACAGTATCAGGGCGAGTTCTTAATAGATTTGTTTGTAAACGTTTTGGGATACACGAAAAATCCAACGCCTAATTTCACGTTAACAACGGAATACAAAAACGTAAAAGACAGTAAAAAAGCCGATGGTGCTATACTGATAAACGATAATGTAAAAGCCGTTATTGAACTAAAAGGAACAAACACTACCGATTTAAACAAAATTGAAGTACAGGCGTTTGGCTATAAAAACAACCAACCCGATTGCGTTTACGTTATAACGTCTAACTTTGAAAAATTACGTTTTTATATTGACAACGCAACCGAACATATAGAATTTAACCTTTTCAATCTTACCGAAAAGGAATTTGAACTACTTTATTTGTGTTTGGCTTATGAAAATATTGCCAACGATATTCCAAAAAAACTCAAAGAACAATCGGTAAGCCAAGAAAAGGATATTACCAAAAAATTATATACTGATTATTCGCTTTTCAAAAGAGAGTTGCACCAAGATTTAGTAAAGCAAAATCCTGAATTTGATGCTTTGGAATTATTCCAAAAATCTCAAAAACTATTAGACCGATTTTTGTTTATTTTCTTTGCCGAAGACAGAAATTTATTGCCAACCAACCTAATTTTCAGAATAAACAAAGAATGGCGACAGTTACAAGAAATGCGAATGAATATTTCGCTTTATGACCGTTACAAAATTTATTTTAACGATTTAAACAAAGGCGCAAAAGTAATATTACCAGCATTTACAGAAACTACCACTTCGCAAAAAGAAGAACATCAAATTTTTGCATACAACGGCGGATTGTTTCAAGCTGATGCAGTATTGGACACTATAAAAATTAATGATGAACTACTTTATACCTTTACCCAAAAGTTAAGTCATTATGATTTTCAAAGTGAAGTGGATGTAAACATACTAGGACATATTTTTGAAAATTCATTGAATGAATTAGACGAAATAAAAGCACAACTAGAGGGCGGAATAGTTGATAAATCTTCTACAAAACGTAAAAAAGACGGTGTTTTTTACACGCCAAAATACATTACTAAATACATTGTTGACAATACCATTGGGAAACTTTGCATTGATAAAAAAGCCGAAATCAACATTGTTGAAGAAGACTATTTTACCGATAAAAAACGAACCAAAGGCACCAAACAATCCTTATTAGAAAAACTTACAGCGTATAGAAACTGGTTGCTACAAATTACTATTTGTGATCCAGCGTGTGGCAGTGGTGCTTTCTTGAACCAAGCATTAGATTTCCTAATCTCTGAACACAGGTATATTGACGAACTGCAAGCCAAACTTTTTGGAGATGCGTTAATTTTGAGAGATGTTGAAAATAGCATTTTAGAAAACAACCTATATGGCGTTGATTTGAATGAAGAAAGCGTTGAGATTGCAAAACTATCCCTTTGGTTACGCACCGCACAACCTAACCGTAAACTAAACGACCTGAACAATAATATTAAATGTGGCAATTCATTGATAGACGATGTTTCTATTGCAGGCGACAAAGCATTTAACTGGCAAATGGCTTTCCCTAAGATATTTGAAAAAGGTGGTTTTGATGTAATTATTGGGAACCCACCGTATATCAAAGAAGCCACGAATAAAAGTGCCTTTGCGGGATTACATCAACACTCTTGTTATCAAGGCAAAATGGATTTATGGTACTTTTTTGGTTGGTTAGGATTAGAAATTGTAAAACAAAATGGATTAGTAGGATATATTGCACCTAATAACTGGATTACAAATGATGGAGCATCAAATTTCAGAAATAAAGTTATTAATAATGCTATTTTAAATGATTTTGTTGATTTTGGAGATTTTAAAGTTTTTGAAGATGTAGGTATTCAAACAATGATTTACATAATGAGCAGGAATCAAAAAAATGATGAATACAGCTTTAATTACTCAAAAATAATTGATAAAAATGTAAACTCAAATGATATTCAGCAATTTTTATCCAAACTCAAATCAGAGAAAACTGAAATTTATAGAGCAAAAATTAATAAAGCAAATTCCATTAATAATATTTTAAACTTTCCTAATGAAATTAATGATTTAATTTTAAAAAAGATTGAAAAGAAAGGTAGTTTTAAATTAGTTAATGAAGAAATTAATTCTGGAATTGATATTGGTCAAGATTTTGTAAATGGCAAATCACAACTTACTTTAGGTAATAATTTCAATCTAGGCGATGGGGTATTTAATTTGTCAAATAAAGAATATTTAGATTACAATTTCTCTGAATCTGAAAAGAAATTATTGAAACCTTTTTATACAACTAAAGAAATTAATAGATACTTGAGTAATAACAAAAATAAATTTTGGGTTATTTATACATCCTCAAAATTTAAAAACCCTCAAGAAATTATACCTTATCCAAATATTAAAGCTCATTTAGATAAGTTTGAAAAAATAATAACTTCTGACAACAAACCCTATGGCTTGCATAGAACAAGAAATGAGAAAATATTTAAAGGAGAAAAAATATTGTCAATTAGAAAATGTTCTATTCCATCATTCTCTTTTGTAGAATTCGATTCTTATGTTAATAGAACGTATAATATTATACAAACTAATAGAATAAATCTTAAATACTTAACCGCTCTTTTAAATTCAAAAGTTGTGAAATTCTGGTTAAAAGAAAAGGGGAAACTTCAAGGTGAAATGTTTCAAGTTGATATAAATCCCTTACTTTCTATACCTTTAATAAACTCTAATGAATCTGAAAATTATTTCATCAATTCTGTTGATGCAATATCCTCGATGAATTACAACTTGTTAGGACAATCCCAAAAGTTTCAAAGAACGTTACAACGCAAATTTGAGTTAGAAGTTTTGCCTAAAAAACTGCAAGATTGGTATTTGTTGTCTTATGCTGATTTTATAAAAGAACTAGGTAAACTAAAAATAAAACTCACGCTATCGCAAGAAGCCGAGTGGGAAGATTATTTTACCAGCGAAGCAACCAAAGTAAACACCATAAAAACACAAATAGAAACCACCGATAAAACTATTGATGAAATGGTTTATGAGTTGTATGGATTGAGTAAAGAAGAGATTGACATAGTAGAAAATAGTTAAAATTAAAAAATAAGTAAATGCAAGAAAACACAGTCTATCATTACACTTCATTAGAAACCCTGTACCATATTATAAATGATGCTAATGAAAAAAATCTGAAATTAAGAGCCACACATATAGACTTTTTAAATGATTATAGCGAACATACTATAGCAATCCGTTTATTAAAAGATGAACTTATAAAATACGATAATTCTTTAGAAAAGCATAAATCGAAAGACTTTCAGAATAAATTAAATGATAAACGAATGTCATTTTTTAGAAACGAAGAACTTGATGAAATGTACCCACATATCATATCTTTTTCTGAATGTTGGGACAGCCTACCGATGTGGAACAACTATGCAAACGCATCAAAAGGAGTAGCATTAGGGTTTGATAAAACTAAACTATTACAGCTTAAACCTTATAGATTTGATAAATGTATTTATGACTCTGTGGAATATGAAAAATACTTAAAAGAAAACATAAAAACACTTCATAGATGTACAACTGTTGATTTATATAGTACTAGTTTTAAAAAAAGTTTTGACTCCGAAATACTTAAAAAACACTTCAAATTCCTCCCAATTTTAAAAGACAAAAGTTATGAATATGAACAAGAACATCGATTAATTATCCCAAATAAAATGGCAGAAAAAGAGCAACTGAAATTCCAAACCAGTGATATGTTGTTGAAACCTTATAAAGAGGTATTAATCCCTTTTGAATATCTAACAGAAATTGTTTTGGGACCAACTTTAAATTTAGAAAAATTAAAAACTTCATTAGGTCTTTTTTTAAGTCAAAAAAACAAAAATTTAAGTCTTGATAATGAAATAGGAAAAATTCACTTACGAAAAAGCGAAATACCTTTTCGAGCTATTTAAACATAAATAACAAAAAGTCATTGCCATAAAAACACAAATAAACGCAACTGATAAAGCTATTGATAAAATGGTTTATGAGTTGTATGGTTTGAGTAAAGAAGAAATTGAAATAGTGGAAAATAGTTAGGAAATGAAAAATATAATAAAGAATTTGGAAAATAATAAAAAGAGTTTGTACATTTGCACCAACAGTACACACCGCGCTACCCATTAGAACAGCGTCCCAGGGTGTGTCTTTTGCTTTTATAAAGATAATTTCACACCCCAAAACAGTTAGTTTTATCTGCTTTGGGGTTTTATATTTCAGGTATGTTCGAAAAAAACGCAACTTCAATTTCACAACAAATTGAAATCTTAAAGAATAGAGGTTTGGTTATAAATGATGTAGATTATGCAATCCATCATTTATCAAATATTAGTTACTATCGACTTGGAGAGTATTGGTACGCTATGCAAGATGATAAAGAAAATCATACATTCAAGCCTAATAGTAGATTTAAAGATGTAATGGCTTTATACAACTTTGATAGAGAACTTCGTTTTCTGCTTTTTGATGTAATAGAACGGATAGAAATTAGTTTAAGAACGAAGTTAATTTACCATTTATCGCATGAGTTTGACCCATGGTGGTTTCAAAACTTTGACTTATTTGAGGACAGTAAAGCCTTGGTTAAAACCTTAGCAGGTTTAGAAGAAGAACTAGAACGCACAAAAGAGCCATCCATAAAAAAACATAATAACAAACACAAAGATGACAAACGTTTTCCTCCAGCATGGAAATCATTAGAGCAAACTAGTTTTGGTACTTTGTCAAAGCTTTATGGAAATTTAAAAAACACCATAAAATCAAAGGATATAATTGCCAAAGATTTCGGAGCAGTTAATCATACTTATCTGCCAAGTTGGTTGCAATCTATAACACAGATAAGAAATTTTTGCGCCCATCATTCAAGACTTTGGAATAAGAACTTGCCATCTACTTTAAAGCTATTAACTAAACCACCATTTAAATGGATAGTTGATGTTCCAAACCAAAATGATTATAAGTACTTATATATTCATCTTTGTATTATGAAGTATCTTTTAAATATCGTTGAACCTGAAAATCAATTTGCTTTAAGATTAAAAAAAATATTTGAAAAGTATCCAAATGTTGACCCAAATGCCTTAGGTATGAAGCCAAATTGGGAACAAGAAGAATTGTGGAAGTAATTATTATAAACTATGGTAAATAAAAAAATTATTGAGATAGAAAATATAACTGTTGATGAATTAACAGACATCATTGCTGAAAAATTAGTTGATAAACTAAAAAAAAGGATTGCAACGCTTATTTCGGCTCAAAATGATGAAGAGTTGCTTACTAGAGATGAAACTGCAAAATTGTTAAAAATAGATAGTTCAACCCTTTGGCAATGGACAAATAAAGGCAAGATTACAGCTTATGGAATAGGCGCAAGAAGATATTACAAAAGAGGAGAAGTAATGAAAGCATTGATTACTTTCCATAAGAAATATAAATAAACATTACAATTAAATGGCAGATTTTTTTACAGGAAAAGCATTAGATGAAAAGCTAACAGATATTATTTGGAAAGCAAACAAAGAACTTATTATACTTTCCCCTTTTATAAGATTAGATGAGTATTGCAAAAAGATATTTAGCAAACTTAAAAAAAGTCCTGAACTAGAAATAATATTAGTTTTTGGCAAAAATGAGGGAGAAACACAACGAAGCTTAAATCAAGATGATTTAGAGTTTTTCAAAGAGTTTGAAAACATCGTAATTATCTATTGCAATAATCTCCATGCAAAGTATTATTCTAATGAAAACGAAGCATTATTGACTTCGTTAAACTTATTGAGCAAATCAATGACTGGAAATGTTGAATATGGAATATCATTCCTTAATTCAAAATTGACAATTGATAAATTATATACTGATACAATGAACTCAACTAATGAGGTTATAAAAAGTAATCCTTGTGTTTTTGTAAAGCGACCTTTGTATAAAAAAACCAATTTAGGACTTTCTAAAAAGCATCTCGGAAATGTGGTATTATTTGATGAAACAAACGCATTATATAGGAACAGAAATTTTGAACAAAAATTTTATAATGATTTTGACTTTGAATTATTTCAAAATGAAACAAAACCAACTAGGGAAGAATTTCAATCAGTTAATCTACCGAAAGGAAGAAACCAAAACTTTAACAAAAAAAACAATTCAGATTTAGGTTATTGTATAAGAACAGGAGACAGGATTCCTTTTGACCCCAATAAACCATACAGTTATGAAGCTTATCAATCTTGGGCAATTTTTGAAAATTGGGATTATCCTGAAAAATACTGTCATAGGACTGGAAAATATTCTAATGGTAGAACATCGATGAGAAATCCAATTTTATAGTATAAATGTTAAATAATTACTGATTTTTTCCAATATGCCTTTAGTTTTTCTGCATATTCTTTTGGTGTTATTTTAATATAACCTAAAAATTGTGCTTCGGTCTTATGACCAGTAATTTTCATTATCGTTAAAGTATCAATTTTACCATATAAATTGGTTGCAAAAGAGCGACGGCAAATATGAGAACTTACCAATTCGTATTTTGGAAATTTTCCAAATTGCTTGCGATGTATTTTTTTCTTTTTGCCATTTTCTTTAATTTCAACAGCGGTAACTTTTGCACCATCGACTTTCTCAGTTAAGCCAACTTTTTCGCAAATAATTTTTATGTAATCGTTAAATTTTTGGTCACTAATCATTCGTGGAAACTCTCCATTTCTTTTTTCTAATATTGCTTTTACTTGGTTATGGATAGGAATAATAACTGGAAAATCTGTTTTTAATGTTTGTTTTTCAATAAACCCGTCAACAAGATTTTTTTTTGTCAATTTCAAAAAATCAGATATTCTAAATCCAGTTCTTAATCCAATTATAAACCAATCTTTTGCATTGTCTAAATAATCTTGTTCAAATTTTGCATTGAAAATGATATTTATTTCATCTTCTTTAAGATAAATATCATTTGTTTTATTTGTAGGAGAATAGAATTCAGTAAGCTTAAATTCTTTAGAAATTACATAATCTTTTTTGTCAGCATTATTGCAAAATAGTTTTATATCATCAATATATCCGCCAATTGTATTAGGATTTAATTTCTGCTCTGTTTCTAAGAAGTCAATGAATTTTGTGTGAAATGAAAGCGTGATGTCAGTAAGTTTTATTTTGGTTCTAGTATGTTCCTCAAAAGCTAAAATCTTGTTTAGAGTAGTTGTATAATGCTGAATGGTTCTCGGCTTAATTGGGGTGTTTTTTCTTGTTTTCTTTGTTCTAGAGTCTTCAATAAATAATTGAATAAAGTTGGTAAGAAAAACACTTGCATTGACATCTTCATTATTAGTTATTCTATTAAAGAAAATATTTATTTTTTCTTTAAGCCAATTGGTATTTATTGTTTTGGAATCGAGAATTGCTTTCCCATGTTCTTTTCTAATTGTAGAATCGAGGTCTTTCAATTTTGCATTTATTTCTTTAAAATTTATTTCAGTCGAAGATAAAACCTCTTGTTTGGAATCGCTCCAACGCTTATTTGGGATTTGAATGCCAGTTGAACATTCTATATCAAATAAATTACTATGCTTAAATCTGTAAAAAATTGTGTTCCAATCGTTATTTGTCTTTATTCTAAATTTTCCAGTTGCCATATTTTGTTGACTTTATGAAAGGTTTCTATTCCCCTATTATTCCCCTAAATTTATGAATTAATCTTAATTAATGAAAATTAATTACGATTTAATAATTACAAAAATCCTGCCAAGTATTGAATTTAAAAGGTTTTTTAATTTAAGTCAATTTTTATAAATTAATAGTTTGATTACTATTATCCGCACAACTAATAAGTCTTATTTATTTGTAAATCAAATATTTAAGACTTTTTTGTTTTAATTAAATGAATTAAATATTGTATTTATATTCCTTTAAAAGTTTTGCAAATTCTTTGCAATGATTAAATTCAACTTTTAAAAAGTCTGACATTTTATCTATATCTAAATAATAAAAATAGGTGTTTTAAGAACCAATAAATTTATTATCCTCGCAAGAAGTTACTGCACAAAAAACACCTTTCAATTGAAACTTTTTTTTGAGTAATTTTAATTTTACTTTATTGCATTCAATTTTGCAACATATTTTCCGATGACGTCAAATTCTAAATTAATTTTTGTTCCAATTTTAAAATTTTTAAAATTAGTATGTTCAAATGTGTAGGGTATTATGGCAACACTAAATTCATTGATTTTAGAATCTACCACGGTCAGACTGACACCATTAACTGTAATTGAGCCTTTTTCAATAGTGATATTGGTCATTGTAGCGTCATATTCAAAAGTGAATTTCCAACTTCCATCGGTTACTTCAACAGCTTTACAAAAACCTACTTGGTCAACATGTCCTTGAACAATATGTCCGTCAAGTCTATCCCCAAGTTTCATGGCGCGTTCTAAGTTTATAATGTCGTTTATTTTCCAATCTCCTACATTTGTTTTGTCAATAGTTTCTTTTATTGCAGTTACAATATAATTGTCGTTTTCTATTCCAACTACAGTTAGACATACGCCATTGTGAGCCACACTTTGATCAATTTTTAGTTCGTTAGTTATGGATGAGGTAATAGTTAGATGCAAGTTTTCCTCTTCTTTAACTATGTCTTTTACAATTCCTAGGGTTTCTATTATTCCTGTAAACATTTGTCGTTTTATTTTACTAAATTTGCGTTTCAAAATTAGCAATAAATAAGAAGAAGTCACTATGAAGAAAGCAGAAAATATAATCGTTGGAATTTCAATAGGAGATTTAAACGGTATTGGAAGCGAAGTAATATTAAAAACTTTCGAAGATACTCGAATGTTAGAATTGTGCACACCTGTAATTTTTGCTAATGTTAAGATTTTATCCTTTATTAAAAGAAACCTTAATTCTGAAGTGGCACTTCATGGTATTGATAAATTGGAACAATTAGTTAAAGGAAAAATTAATGTACTCAATGTTTGGAGAGAAGGAGTAGATATTAATTTTGGTCAGAATGATGAAAATGTTGGTAAATATGCTATAAAATCTTTTGTAGCAGCTACCAATGCTTTAAAAGATGGAGTAATAGATGTTTTGGTAACGGCGCCTATCAATAAATACAATATACAATCAGAAGAATTCAAATTTCCTGGACATACCGATTATTTAGATAAAGAATTAGAAGGAAACGCATTAATGCTAATGGTTCAAGATAATTTAAGAGTAGGATTATTAACCGATCATGTTCCTGTAAATGAGGTAGCTAAACATTTGACGGAAAAATTAATTTTTCAAAAAATAGAAACTATTAATTTAACATTGAAACAAGATTTTAGCATTACTAAACCTAAAATTGCAGTTTTAGCATTAAATCCTCATGCTGGAGACAATGGTGTTATTGGTAATGAAGACAACGAAATTTTAAAACCAGCAATAAAAAAATTATTTGATAAAGGAATTCTAGCATTTGGTCCTTATGCTGCCGATGGATTTTTTGGAAGCGGGCAATATGAAAAATTTGATGCCGTAATTGCAACCTATCACGATCAAGGATTGATACCTTTTAAAACATTGTCTTTTGGAAGTGGAGTGAACTACACGGCAGGTCTAAATAAAATAAGAACCTCTCCAGATCATGGAACAGCTTATGAAATTGCAGGAAAAGGATTAGCAGACGCCTCTTCATTTAAAGAAGCGGTTTACCTTGCCATTGACGTCTATCACTCGAGAAACGAGTATTTAGAGTTGTCAAAAAACCCTTTAAAAATAAAAGAAAAACAATTAGAAACAAAAAAAGGTGCTTAACGCTTTTGCATTTACAATAAATTTATATCTTTGCACTCCCAAACCCGAATCTTCGGATGGGACAAATTGATGAAATGATGAAAGTTACAAATGAATTTTTAATTCCGTTTATTGGATTAAAGTTAGGAAAACATCAATTTGAATTTCAAATAAAGAAAAAGTTCTTTGATAGTTTTGATTATCACGAGTATGAAGATTGTGATATCAAAGTAAATGTAGTTTTAGAGAAAAAAAGCACCATGTTAGAGCTTTCTTTCAAACATAAAGGAACAATTCATGTGCCTTGTGACTTAACTAATGAAATGTTTGACCTTCCAATAAAAGGAAAAATAAGATTAGTAGTTAATTTTGGAGAAGAGTTTAACAACGACAATGAAGAGTTACTAATTCTTCCTCATGGCGAGCATCAAATAGATATTGCACAATATATTTATGAAATGATTGTGCTTTCGGTTCCGTTAAAAAGAGTTCATCCCGGTATAAAAGAAGGTACTTTACAAACAGAAGCCCTCGAAAAATTAACAAAACTATCTGTAAAAGAACAGAAAAAAGAGAGTAAAAAAGAAGAAAATACAGACCCTAGATGGGACAAATTAAAGCAACTATTAACGGATAAATAATATAGTAAAATGGCACATCCTAAGAGAAAAATCTCCAAAACAAGAAGAGATAAGAGAAGAACACATTACAAAGCTACTGCAGCTACAATTGCAACTTGTCCAGTAACTGGCGAAGCACATTTATACCACAGAGCTTACTGGCATGAAGGTAAAATGTATTATAGAGGTCAAGTAGTTATTGATAAATCAGTAGTTGCTGCTTAATATATTTTTAAAATTACATTTAAACTCTCACCACCTGTGAGAGTTTTTTGTTTTTTATAAAATTTGATTATAACTAAATATTTTTTTGTAAATTCCACCTCTTTTTAAAATTTGATTTATAAAGAGGTTATAAATAAACTATATGAGTAAAATTAAAGCCGCAATTACCGCTGTTGGTGGATATGTTCCAGATTATGTTCTGTCTAACCAAGTATTAGAAACTCTTGTTGATACCAACGACGAATGGATAACTACAAGAACCGGTATTAAAGAAAGAAGATTACTTAAAGAACAAGGAAAAGGAACTTCTTTTTTAGCTATAAAAGCAGCACAAGATTTATTTAAAAGAGGAAATATCAATCCAGCTGAAATTGACTTGGTAATTATGGCTACCGCTACACCAGATATGCCAGTAGCAACTACTGGAGTTTATGTTGCTACACAAATAGGTGCTATAAACGCTTTTGCCTATGATTTGTCTGCTGCATGTTCAAGTTTTCTTTACGGTATGTCAACAGCAGCTGCCTACATAGAATCGGGGAGGTATAAAAAAGTTTTGTTGATAGGAGCAGATAAAATGTCATCAATTATCGATTATTCCGATAGAGCCACTTGCATCATCTTTGGTGATGGTGGTGGAGCCGTTTTGTTTGAACCTAACAATGAAGGATTGGGTTTGCAAGACGAATTTTTGCGCTCCGACGGAATTGGTAGAGAATATTTAAAAATTGACGCCGGCGGATCTATTTTACCAGCTTCCAAGCAAACAGTAGAAAACAGTCAACACTTTGTTTTTCAAGACGGAAAGACCGTTTTTAAATATGCTGTTTCTGGTATGGCAGATGTAAGTGATAAAATTATGCAACGAAATAATTTGACCAAAGAAGATATAAATTGGTTAATTGCACATCAAGCAAACAAAAGAATTATCGATGCAACAGCATCAAGAATGGAACTTGACGAAGATAAAGTTTTGGTAAATATTCATAAATACGGAAATACAACCTCGGCAACATTACCTTTGTTGTTGAGTGATTTTGAACATAAATTTAAAAAAGGAGATAACCTAATTTTTGCTGCTTTTGGTGGCGGATTTACTTGGGGTTCTATTTACCTTAAATGGGCATACAACAAACAATAAAAAAACTATAACTTAAACAAATCAATTATGGATTTAAAAGAAATTCAAAACCTAATCAAATTTGTATCTAATTCAGGTGTTGCCGAAGTAAAATTAGAAACAGGTGATATTAAAATTACTATTAGAACTACTTTAGAAGGAAATTCTCCTGATATAACCTATGTACAACAAGCTCCTATGCAACAAACAGTTCCAGTGCAACAAGTTGCTGCAGCTCCTGTGGTTACTACAACAGCACCAGCAATAGATGACAATGCAAAGTATGTTACAATTAAGTCACCAATGATTGGTACATTCTACAGAAAACCAGCTCCAGATAAACCAACATTTGTAGAAGTAGGAGCTACAATTGCAAAAGGCGATGTATTATGTGTTGTTGAAGCAATGAAATTGTTCAATGAAATTGAAGCAGAAATCACCGGAAAAATTGTTAAAATTCTAGTTGATGATATGTCTCCAGTTGAATTTGACCAACCTTTATTCTTAGTTGATCCTTCATAAATTTAAGATTTTAGATTGCAGATTTTAGATTGCAAATTTGAAGATTGATTAATATTTTGATTCAACTAAATTGCTTTCTTGACTTCTAACTTCTAACCTCTAACTTCTAACTTTTAAAAGATGTTTAAAAAAATATTAATTGCCAATAGAGGAGAAATTGCACTTCGTGTTATTAGAACCTGTAGAGAAATGGGCATAAAGACCGTGGCAGTTTATTCAACGGCTGACGCAGAAAGTTTGCATGTTAAATTTGCAGACGAAGCCGTTTGTATTGGTCCGCCACCAAGTAATTTATCGTACTTGAAAATGTCAAATATTATTGCTGCCGCAGAAATTACCAATGCAGATGCAATACACCCAGGATATGGTTTCTTGTCTGAAAATGCTAAATTTTCTAAAATCTGTCAAGAACATGGAATTAAATTTATTGGTGCTTCGCCAGAAATGATTGACAAGATGGGAGATAAAGCTACTGCAAAATCTACTATGATAGAAGCAGGAGTTCCTTGCGTTCCAGGTTCAGAAGGAATTTTAGATTCTTTTGATGATGCCCAAAAAGTAGCTAAAGAAATTGGATATCCAGTAATGATGAAGGCTACTGCTGGAGGTGGTGGAAAAGGAATGCGTGCTATTTGGAAAGAAGAAGATTTGCTAAAAGCATGGGAAAGTGCTCGTCAAGAAGCTGCAGCAGCATTCGGAAATGACGGTATGTACATGGAGAAACTTATTGAAGAGCCACGCCATATCGAAATTCAAGTTGTTGGAGATTCTTATGGAAAAGCTTGTCACCTTTCAGAAAGAGATTGCTCTGTTCAAAGACGCCACCAAAAATTAACCGAAGAAACACCATCACCATTCATGACCGATGAATTACGTCATAAAATGGGAGAAGCTGCAGTAAAAGCTGCCGAATATATTAAATATGAAGGAGCAGGAACAGTTGAATTTCTTGTAGACAAACACAGAAATTTCTACTTTATGGAGATGAATACTCGTATTCAAGTAGAACATCCAATTACAGAGCAAGTTATAGATTATGATTTAATTCGTGAACAAATTCTTGTAGCTGCTGGTGTGCCAATTTCTGGTAAAAACTATTTACCCCAATTACACTCCATAGAATGTCGTATTAATGCCGAAGACCCCTATAATGATTTTCGCCCTTCACCAGGAAAAATCACAGTTCTTCACGCTCCAGGCGGACATGGTGTACGTTTAGATACGCACGTTTATGCTGGATATACCATTCCGCCAAATTATGACTCTATGATTGCAAAGTTAATTACCACAGCGCAAACACGTGAAGAAGCTATCAATAAAATGAAACGCGCTTTAGATGAGTTTTATATAGATGGAATTAAAACAACCATTCCGTTTCACAGACAATTAATGGATGAACCCGATTATGTTGCCGGAAATTACACCACAGCATTTATGGAATCTTTTAAAATGAAAGACTTAGAATAAAAACCCAGGAAACCATTCGTTAATTCGGATGGTTTTTTTGTTTAAAGTGATTCTTTGATTTCGATTAATTCTTTTTCTATATTCAAATCAATGAAGTTAGATTTTAACATACACTTCAAGAGACGTTTTAAAAAAGATGATGGTAGTTTTTCTTTGAGAAAAATATTCTTTTCAGAATATTTTGAAAATGATGAAAGATTTTCTTTTCTAATATTATTTCTAAAAAATATAAAAGTATCTTTTCCAAATTTGAATTTTTTCATACCAAGCTCATGATCTTTAGGAATGAAGAAATAAGGAATTGCTCCAATAACGGAACAACCAAAATTTTCAGAAGGTAGATTCATATTATTTTGTGACGTTGTCAACGTATGGATTATATAGGCAAATGTATCATTTCTATTGATTACAATTAGAAACTTATCTTTACTTCCGTTTCCATCTTGAAACTGATAATCTTCAATTAACAATAAATGTCCTTGTTGTAAAACGGAGTCAAGCATAACAATTTAACTAATGTTATCTTGAAAACATAAAGCTTCAAATGAAGATTTTGCTGCCATTTGTAAAATAGGATTGTCTTTCAGTAAATCATTAAATTCAATAGAGTGATTTGTTATTTTACTGATTTTTTTAAAATGATTTTTTAAATCGTGTTTCGAAACCATTTTGTGCCAAAGCGAACCTTCTTTATGTAAAAATTCAATTAGCTCTGATGCATTCCAATTACCATATTTAAAAACGATTAGTTCCAATAATTCTAATTCATATCTATTAAAAATAGAATTGTCAAAATTGCCTTTCGGTTTTAGATAAATTTCGTCAGAATTTCTCTCTGCGTTGAATTTTTTTTCAAGTTCAATAGCTTGAAGTAATGACAATTTTTTTCCTTGATAGTTAAATGTTTCTTGTTTTGTTATTTCATTATAAACATCAATAGCAACAGGGCCTTTTTCCCAAACTTTATAATCCAACCAAGTTACAGGGGTTCCAGTTTCTTTTATAGAAGTTTCGTCAAGAATATAAAGTAATTTTAATGTTTTGGTCATAGATAAATACTCTATCTGTGATGCAAAATAGTTTAAAACATTACCTATTTTATCGTTATTTATTCTTCTAAACATATGGTAAAGATAAAAAAATATTTTTATATTCTTTCTTAAAGGGTTGCAAATGTAAGTTTTATTTACAATCTACATTCAAATTGTATTCCAAAATTTGATTAACCAAACATCAATTTCCAAACCATTAACAAGTACATCAGCCTTTACGCCAAGAGCAAAAGCAATTTTTAGCATCGTACTTACTTTCATTTCTTGAGAACCTTTGATGTATTTTCTTAAGTTTTCTACATCTAAACCAGCATCATGTGCAACATTTTTTGACACAAGATTTTTCTCGACAATAATTTTTTTAATTCTATTGCCAATTTCAATAATCTCTTTTGGAATTTCCGATTTTCTTGTCCTTTTCATCGGAATAAATATATAATTACAAGTTGTTTTTAATCGATTGAAAACAATCGATTGTTTACAACCGATTTTATTTTTATATTTGAGCAAAATCAAAGAAACAATGCCTACTTTAAACTGGATTGGTAAAGACAAAATCATCAATCATCATCAAGATGTACCTTACAAAGTATTAAATCACGAATACGGTTTTTCTGAAAATGGAAAAACAAATGCTGCTGTCAACTCTGGAAATCTAATCATAAACGGAGATAATCTCGAAGCATTAAAATCATTATTACCCAAATACGAAGGAAAAGTAAACTGCATTTACATCGATCCGCCATACAATACAGGTAACGAAAGCTGGGTGTATAACGACAATGTCAACTCACCACAAATAAAAAAATGGTTGGGCAAAGTAGTAGGCAAAGAAAGCGAAGATTTAACCCGCCATGACAAATGGCTTTGCATGATGTATCCTCGATTGAAATTGCTTCATAAATTATTGGCTAAAGATGGCGCGATTTTTATTTCTATTGATGATAATGAGCAGGCAAGTCTAAAAATAATTATGGATGAAATTTTTGGTAATGCAAATTTTGTAAATAATATAATTTGGCAAAGAGCTTATTCGCCTGTTAATACAAAAAAAAGATTTTCTGCAAATCACGATTTTATAATTTGCTATACAAAAAGGATTGAAAAAGTTGAATTTTTATTAGAGAGAACAGATGACGCAGATGCACGATATACGAATCCTGATAATGATGTGAGAGGAATATGGACTTCTGGAGACTTATCCGTTGGTCCAATTGTTGAAAAACAAGTTTATCCTATAACAAGTCCTAGCGGAAGAATAGTTTATCCCCCAAAAGGATACTGCTGGCGAGTTACTGAGGAAAAGTTTATAGAAATGCTAGAAGACAATAGGATATGGTTTGGTGAAAAAGGAGAGAATGTACCACGATTTAAGCGTTTTAAAACTGAAGTTAAAGATGGCATAACTCCAATGACTGTTTGGACTTATAAAGAGGTTGGGCACACACAGGATGCAAAAAAAGAGATTAAATCCATTTTTCCTGAAAGTGAGTTACCGTTTGATACGCCAAAATCAATAAAATTAATGGAAAGAATAGTTCAATTAGGAACCAACAAGAACTCCATAATCCTAGACAGCTTCGCAGGTTCAGGCACAACAGCACACGCAGTTTTAAACTTAAACAAGCAAGACCAAGGCAATAGAAAATTCATTTTGATAGAAATGGAAAACTATGCCGAAACCATCACTGCCGAACGAGTAAAAAGAGTTATCAACGGTTATGCAGATAAACAACCAACAGGCGGAAGTTTTGATTATTGCACTTTGGGCGAACCGCTTTTTGACGAAAACAATAATCTAAATGAAACGGTTGGCATCGAAAAAATTAGAGAATATGTTTGGTTTACTGAAACCAGAAGTTCCTATTCCCCTCCTTTGAAGGGTTGTCCGCAGGACGGGGTGGTTTTTTTAGGAACTTATAACGACACGAGTTATTATTTTATTTATGAAAAAGACAATCTAACCACTCTCGATTATGATTCTTTAGCAAAATTTGTGCAACAAAAAGCGGAACGCTATATCATTTATGCCGACAATTGTTTGCTACCAGAATCTTTTATGAGAGAGAAAAACATTGATTTTAAGAAAATACCAAGAGATATAACACGATTTTAATAATCACTAGACCTCAAAGGTTTAAAAAAACCTTTGAGGTCTAAAGCAGTACTCAACATGGAACTAAAAACCTACCAAAAGCAAGTTATCGACGATTTACAATTGTATTTCGAATATTTGCAAAATCATAAAAAAGCTAGTGTTGCTTTCAATACTTTTTGGCAAGACAAAGTGGGTTTTTATAATCCGCTTTCGGGCGAGGGCATGCGTCCTTATCAAAACACTGTTCCCAATGCAGTGCATTTAAGTATAAAAGTGCCAACTGCTGGCGGAAAAACCTTTATTGCTTGCAATGCTTTGAAAACCATTTTTGATGCAATGCCCAATAATCAAACCAAAACTGTGATTTGGCTTGTGCCTTGGAGTAACTTGTTAGACCAAACGGTAAAAAATCTTTCCAATCCAGAGCATCCTTATTGTCAAAAACTAAATTCGTTGTTTAATAATAGAGTTCAAGTTTATGAAAAACGTGATTTGCTTCAAGGTGCCAATTTCAATCCTTCCTCTGTAAAAGAACAATTGAGCATTATGGTAATGAATTTTGCGTCTATTAGAGCCAAAAATAAAGAAGATAGAAAAGTTAATGAGCAAAATTCTAATTTGGCTAATTTTTCAGGAATGATTAATGATAATGATGTCTTGGAAGGAACAGAAAAAGAAGCCTTAATCAATGTTATTAGAAGTTTAAATCCAATTCTGATAGTTGATGAAAGCCACAATGCCGAAAGTGATTTGAGTGTTGAAATGTTGAATAATCTAAATCCGAGTTTTATTTTAGATTTAACTGCAACGCCAAAACAAAACGCCAATATTGTTAGTTTAGTTTCGGCAATTGAACTGAAAAAAGAGCATATGGTTAAGCTGCCAGTTATTGTTTATAATCATCAAAATATTGAAGGAGTTATTGAAAGTGCCTTGCATTTGCAAAGTAAATTAGAAAATGAAGCTATAATTATTGAACAAAACGGCGGAAAATACATTCGTCCAATTGTTCTTTTTCAAGCGCAACCTAAAGGTAAAGAAGACAATACAACTTTTGATAAACTAAAAGCACAATTAATCAAAATTGGTATTCCAGAGGAACAAATCAAAATAAAAACAGCCACCAAAGATGAGTTGAAAAACGAAGATTTGATGAGCAAAGCATGTCCAGTTCGTTATATTATTACAATTAACGCGTTGAAAGAAGGTTGGGATTGTCCGTTTGCCTATATCTTGGCATCGTTAGCCGATAAATCATCAGAAGTTGATGTAACTCAAATTCTTGGTCGAGTTTTGCGTCAACCTTATGTAATGAAACACAACAGTACCATGTTGAATTTATCTTATGTAATTACGGCATCGGTAAAGTTTCAAAACACCTTACAAAACATTATTAAAGGATTGCAACAATCAGGTTTTAGTGAAAAAGATTATCGTGAAAAAGACATCATGCCAGAATTTGTTAAAGAAGAAGTCAAACAAGAATCGTTGGATAATTTCTTTTTTCCAAAGCAAATTGATGTTGTTGATGAAGATTTGATTGATGTTCAAAAAATCAATTTTAATCCTAATCAAAGAAATCAAAACACAAATACAACTGTTTTTGAAATAGAGGAATTAGCTATTGCTCAAAACGAAGCTTTTCAAAAAACAATTACAAATCAAGAAAATTCAAATACTATTAAGCAAATTTATTCTGAAGTAGGCATGAAAGTAAAACAATATAAAATGCGTGAAAGTGTAGCTGAACAAGCACAAAATATTATTTTACCAAAATTTGTAATTGAAGTTCCTAAAAACAACTTTTTAGATATGGGACAAGGCGAAACTCAATTATTAGATAGAGTTAACTTGTTGAAAAATTTTAAACTTTCCAATAAAGATATTGATATTCCATTCAAAAGTATTTCATCAGATTTATATAAAATTGATACCGAAAAAACCAATGATGGAGGTTATAAAATGGTGTCTCTAAAAATAGACAATATGTTGAGAGAACCAATTACCGAATACATTTTGGCAAAACCTAAACAAAGCCAGATAAAAGATATTGCGCATCAAGTTGTAAAGCAGATTGACAAAATGCCGCCAATTGCAGACAATGAAATTAAGAAATATGTAAATCGTATTTTGGAAGATATGTCAGCAGAAGAATTGCAAGATTTTTTACAACACAAATTTACCTATACCGATTTAATAAAGAAAAAAATCAATGAATTGGCTGATATTGAAGCCGAAAAAACATTTTTAGAATGGTTAACCATTGACAGAATAACAACACAAGGTGTTTGGAAATTTGAACTTGCAATAATTCCTTCAAAAACCGGAAATGATATTGGCAATTCTTTATACACTCATGAAGGAGATATGAATGGTTTGGAGCAACAATTTATAATGGAAATTGCTCCTGCTGCAAACATTTCGTTTTGGCACAGAAATTTGGGTCGAGGAAAAGGATTTTCTTTAAATGGGTTCAAATCTAACCATTATCCAGATTTTATTTTGGTTACAAAAAACAATCGAGTAATAGTTGTTGAAACAAAGGGTTCTGATAGAGATAATTCTGATAGTTCAGCGAAATTAAGATTAGGTAAAGCTTGGGAAAAAAGCACAAATTCAACAAAATATAAATACATGATGGTGTTTGATAAAAATGCTATTGATGGGGCATATAATTTAGAAGAAGCAATTTCATTAATTTCAAAAATGTAAATTACATTAATAATATTTATAAAATAGTCCAATTTTATTGAACTATATATACCCGAGCTTGCGAACTGGCGAAGTAATACATAATAGGTGTTATTTCACTTCAATGCACAAAAAAAACCGTTCAGTGATGAACGGTTTTTTTAAATCTAAACTAAATTTAGATTATGCTTCAAAAGGAATAATAGAAACAAACGACTTATCGTCAGCTTTTTTCTGAAATTTCACAATACCATCAACTTTAGCATGTAAAGTATGATCGTTACCCATGTAAA
>JAIFLT010000020.1 GCA_020048955.1 Flavobacterium sp. | reverse complement strand
GTGTGGCGTGTGAAATATCCCAAACCAAGTTTGAAAGCCAGATTCAAATGGAATTTAATAGTTTTTTTGTTGACTATAATTCGATTTAGCAATACATTTACCACAAGTGATAGGAAAGCAGCTTTTACTGAAAGTTTAGGCAGAACCGTTGGTTGGTTTAGCTTAATTTTTAACAAGCCAAAAATTAGAAAATAATGAAATTTTGTATCATAACGCATGTAGTTCATACAGAAGTAAACCACCAATTTTTTGGCTATTCACCTTATATCAATGAGATGAATATTTGGCTTAAAAATGTTGATGAGGTTATTGTTGTAGCTCCAAAAGAAAACTTTTCATTATCACCAATTCACGAGGCTTATAATCATGCGTCAATTGAATTTATTGAAATAAAAAAATTTAATGCACTTACTTTTTCGGCTAAATTAAAAGCTATTTTTTCAGTTTTAAAAAATTGCATTTTGATTTATAAAGCAATGAAAAAAGCCGATCATATTCATTTAAGATGCCCAGGAAACATTGGATTATTGGCTTGTATCGTTCAACTATTTTTTCCAAAAAAACAAAAAACTGCTAAGTATGCTGGAAATTGGGATACAAAATCAAAACAACCCTTAAGTTACCGATTTCAAAAATGGATTTTAAGTTCCACTTTTTTTACTAAAAACATGCAAGTTTTAGTTTATGGCAAATGGAAAAATCAAACTAAAAATATAAAGCCTTTTTTTACCGCTACCTATTCAGATTTAGATAGAATTGAATTTAAGGAAAAATCATTTTCAAAAGGAATAAAATTTTTATTTGTAGGAACTCTATCAACTGGAAAAAGACCACTTTATGCTATTCAAATTGTTGAGAACCTCAAAAAATACGGACATAATGTTTCTTTAGAATTATTTGGAGAAGGAATTGAAAAACAAAATCTTATTAATTATATAGAGTCAAATAATTTAGGTCATTACATTAATTTGAAAGGGAATCAAAATGCTGAAACAATAAAAAAAACATATCAAGAAAGTCATTTTATAATTTTACCTTCTAAAAGTGAAGGTTGGCCAAAAGCAGTTGCTGAAGCTATGTTTATGGGGTGTTTACCAATTTCTACCAAAGTATCTTGTGTTCCAAATATGTTAGATTTTGGAAATAGAGGGATTTTATTAAACATGAATATTGAGGACGACACAGATTCAATTAAAAAGCTTGTTACTAATATTGAAGAGTATAATAATAAATTAATAAAAGCTCAAAATTGGTCACAATTATATACTCGAGATAAATTTGAAGAAGAAATTAAGTTACTTTTACAATCATGAGAATTATTCAAATAATCGATTCGTTAGATAGTGGAGGTGCCGAAAAAATGGCGGTTAATTATGCCAATGCTTTAGCCCAAAAAACGGAATTCTCAGGTTTAATTGCTACTAGAAAAGAAGGTTCATTAAAAGTGCAAATAGCTGCAGATGTAAATTACCTTTTTCTTAATAGAACGAGTAAAATTGATTTTGCTGCTACTTTGCGATTGAAAAAATTTTGTAAATCAAATAAAGTTGAATTTGTTCAAGCGCATAGCAATTCATTTTTTACAGCTTTTTTATTAAAATTAGTTATGCCAAGTATCAAAATTATTTGGCACGACCATTATGGATTGAGCGAATTTATTATCGCTCGCAAATCTTTTGCTCTAAAATTGACTTCCTTTTTTTATTTTGGAATACTCGTTGTCAATTACAAATTAAAAAACTGGGCAGAAAAAGAGTTGAATTGCAAAAATGTTATTTATCTTCCTAACTTTACTAAGTTGCAAGACATTGATAAAAGAGAAACAAGTTTGTTTGGAACAGAACATAAAAAAATCCTTTGTTTAGCTAATTTAAGATTTCAAAAAAATCATTTTTTATTAATTGATGTTGCTATAAAGTTGAAAAAAACCCATCCAGAATGGACTTTTCATTTGGTAGGAAAAGATTTTGAAGACGAATATTCTAGAAAAGTTAAAAAGGCAATTGTTGAAAATAATTTAGAAAATAATGTGTTCATTTATGGTTCTAAAAGTGATACACAAAATATCATTTCACAAGCTGATATAACGATTTTGACATCACAATCAGAAGGTTTGCCAGTTGCATTACTTGAATATGGTATGAACAGGAAACCTGTTATTTCAACTAAAGTTGGAGAGATTCCATTTATTATAAAAAATAATGAATCGGGATTTATAGTCGAAAACTATGATGCAGTTGGCTTTTATAGTCGTTTGGTTGAAATAATTGAAGATGACATAAAAAGAGTTGCTATTGCAGATGGTTTATATACTTTTGTAATGAAGAATCATTCTGAAAATAGTGTCGTTGAAAATTTCATGAATTGGGTAAATAAAAAATAATGCAGAACAAAGAGAAAAATTATTTCTTACTAATTTTAATTCATGCTTTACTTGGATGTGTGATCTACCTTGCACCAATTTTATCCAAGGTGTATGGAATTCTTATTTTTTTTGTTAGTATTTATTTTATTGTCAAAACTAAAAATAAAAATAATGAAGTGCTCTATGCTTCGGCCTATATTGTTGGTAGCGAAGTGTTTTTAAGAATGACAAACGGAAATCCAAATCACGAGTTTTCAAAATACAGTGTCATGATTTTTCTATTTATAGGAATGATTTATAGTGGTTTTTCTAAAAATGCAGTTCCCTATTGGATTTATCTTTTTTTACTTGTTCCCGGAGTAATTATTGCAACTCAAACATTAAATTTGACAACAGTAGATATTAGGAAAACCATTGCTTTTAATATTTCTGGACCTGTTTGCCTGGGTTTTGCTTCACTTTATTGCTACAATAGAAAAATTCGGATAGAAGAAATTAATAACATTCTACTAGTAATGGGTTTACCAATTATAGCCTGTGCTTCTTATCTAACTTTTTATACCCCCGATTTGAGTAAGGCATTAACAGGAACGAGCTCTAATGTTGCAACTTCTGGAAATTTTGGACCAAATCAAGTTTCTACCATTTTAGGATTGGGTTTTTTTATCTTCTTTTCAAGATTATTATTGGCTTCTCGAACAAAGTTTATATTGGTCCTTAATCTTATCATTACTTTTGTAATGTGTTTCAGAGGATTAATTACATTTTCTCGCGGTGGAATGATAACTGGGTTTGCAATGTTAGTAATTCTCCTCTTTTTTATTTATATAAACAGTAAAAAAGCAGTACAGTTAAAATTGATTTATCTATTTACAATTTCGATGACTGTGATGGTTGTCATGTTGGCTTATACTGAGATTAGAACCGATGGATTATTGAGTAAAAGGTATCAGAATAAAGATGCTTTGGGTAGAGTAAAGGAAAGTAATTTTTCTGGTAGAGAACAAGTTGCGGCAACAGAAATAGAGGCTTTTTTATCACATCCATTTTTTGGAATAGGTGTAGCTAAAGGAACAGAATATAGACTAGAACAAACTGGAGGTATTATTGCGTCTCACAATGAAATTACTAGACTTCTTGGCGAACATGGTTCGATTGGAATTCTTATTTTGTTAATTCTTTTTTTTACACCAGTAATTTTGTACTTAGATAATAAACAGAATATTTTTCTTTTTTGCTTTCTTACGTTTTGGCTTCTAACAATAAATCATGCTGCAATGCGAACGGCGTCGCCTTCATTTATTTACGCATTATCACTTCTAAAAGTCTATTTTAATGAAGAAGAAAATTCTTTACATAGGAAATAAATTATCAAAACACGGTAATACCACAACTTCAATAGAAACTTTGGGAAGTTTTTTAGAGTTTGAAGGATATAAAGTGTTCTATGCTTCCTCCAAAAAAAATAAAATTTTACGTTTTTTTCACATGATTTTTTCCACTCTTTGGTATTCTAAAAAAGTGGATTATGTTTTGATTGATACATATAGCACTCAAAATTTTTATTTTGCTCTAGCAACAAGTCAGTTATGTAGGTTTTTGAAGGTAAAATATATTGCAAAATTGCACGGAGGTGATTTGCCAAATCGAATTAAAAAAAGTCCTTTTTTATCTAATTTGATATTCAAAAATGCCTACAAAATTACAGCACCATCTAGTTATTTAATGAGTGCATTTAAAGTGAAATATGCTGAAAACTTACTCCATATACCAAATACTATAGAAATAAATAAATATGAATTTTTAGAAAGAAATTTTATAGTTCCAAAATTGTTATGGGTGCGTTCTTTTTCTAAAATATATAATCCGAAAATGGCAATTACTGTTTTGTATAATATAAAGAAAATTCATCCAAATGCTTTACTTACCATGGTTGGTCCCGATAAAGAGAACCTTATAAATGATTGTAAAAAATATGCAACAGAATTGGGTGTTGAAGTTACTTTTACAGGAAAATTGGCTAAAGAAGAATGGGTTAGTTTATCTGAAAATTTCAATGTTTTTATCAATACAACTCATTTTGACAATACTCCTATAAGTGTTATTGAAGCTATGGCATTAGGATTGCCAGTGGTTTCAACTAATGTTGGTGGCATACCTAATCTTTTAAATAACAAAGAAAACGGACTTTTAGTTGATGATAATGATAATGTTGCTATGACTAATTCAATAATTGAAATTTTCAATAATGAAATTTTAAGGAATAAAATTACCATAAAAGCAAGAAATACTGTTGAATCCTTTGACTGGAGTGTGGTTAAGCATAAATGGTTTGAAATATTAAAATAGTATAGACATTTCTCCAAGATTTTACTAACTTGCGTCACAGTTGTAAAAAAAATCGATGAATAGTAATAAGAAAATACATTTTGAAGTTTCAGAAAGAAAAATTCTTTTGAAGATTTTTGATGTGATATTTATATTGCTATCATTGTATGTAATAAGTTCTATATTTGATTTTAAATATTTTAGATTTTCCACTACAAATTACTATTGGGCAATTGTATTAGCTGTTTATGTTAATATTTTTGGTTCCGTGTTTGAAATGTACAATTTGCAGGTAGCCAGTAATCAATTTCAAATTATAAAAAGTATAATCCTTACTTCTTCAACTACAGTATTAATTTATCTTTTAACTCCAATTTATACGCCTGTTTTGCCCTCTAATAGATTACAAATTATCATTTTTTTTGTTGCTATATTTGGTTCTTTATTATTATGGAGAATATTTTATGTAAAGTTTTTAGCGTCACATCGATTTATAAAAAATGCCATATTGGTATGCGATAAAGAACAGTTTCAAGAGCTTGTAACTGGAATTGAAAATGCCGATCCACATTATAAAATAATAGCATTTGTTAATTCTGACGGGGAGGATTCATTCAATTTTAAATATAAAACAATAAAGAATATACATCCCAATGATTTAGAAATATTTGTTAGCAATAACTCAATTTCTGAAATTGTTATTGCTTCTCAAAAAACAGAAGGAATAACCGTTAGTTTATACAATCAACTGATTCATTTATTAGAAAATGGTTTTATAATTAGAGAGTACACGCAAGTATATGAAGCAATTACACAACGAATTCCTGTACAGTATGTTTCCAGAGATTTTTATAGATATTTTCCATTCAGTAGAAGTAACCAAAATCATTTGTATTTATTAGTTTCAAGATTGACAGAGGTTCTTTTTTCATTAATAGGTTTGTCAATTGGATTGCTTTTTTTTCCACTGATTTTAATTGGAAATTTTCTCGGAAATAGAGGTGGATTATTTTATTCTCAAAAACGAGTGGGTAAGAATGGGAAAGTTTTTAAAATATATAAATACCGAACAATGGTAAATAATGCCGAGGCAAATGGAGCTGTGTTTACAACCGCCAACGATAGTAGAGTTACGCCTTTCGGAAAATTTATGCGTAAAACTAGATTAGATGAATTTCCTCAATTTATTAATATTTTAAAAGGCGATATGGCAATTATAGGACCAAGACCTGAACGTCCTATCTTTGTTAATGAAATTGCAGAAATAATGCCGTTTTATGAAACAAGACATGTTATAAAACCCGGATTAACAGGTTGGGCACAAGTAAATTATGCTTATGGCGATTCTATTGAAGATAGTTTAGTAAAGCTTCAATATGATTTATATTACATCAAACACCGAAGTATTTTTCTATATTACATCAAACACCGAAGTATTTTTCTTGACATCAATATTTTTATTAAAACATTTAGTACGGTCTTATTTTACAGAGGACAATAAGTTTATTACGTGCAATTGGATTCTAATTTTTTATTTTGAGTTACTAATTTATATAAAATATAACTGTTTGCTAAAATAAACGGAATCATCAAAGGTAAATGAGGCTTTCCTATCATAATTGCAATATAAACTAAGGTCATTGCAAAACATACATTGGCCATTTTTCTAAACCAGTTGCTTCCTAAAAATCCTAAGGTTATGTATATCGGATTGAAAAGCAAAGCATTGTAATTCCATAAAACTTCTTT
>JAIFLT010000103.1 GCA_020048955.1 Flavobacterium sp. | reverse complement strand
TTGCGTTCCATTTCTAATACTTTTTCTGGTGCGCCGTTTACAAACTTCTCGTTAGATAACTTAGCTTGTACCGATTTTAAAAATCCTTTGGTGTAGTTTAACTCTTCGGTTAATTTAGCTACTTCGGCTTCAACATCAATAGTTCCTGTGATTGGAATAAAGTATTCGTTAGATTTTACTCTGTAAGACAAGGCACCATCTACTTTATCAGTAACGTATTCTAAAGCAACTATATTTCCTAATTTCATGATTACGGCATCAAAATAAGTTGAGGCATTTTCGTTATTCACTACTTTCAAGTCGATAACCTCTTTAAACGGAATGTTCTTGTCTTTTCTAATGGTTCTAATTCCTGAAATTACTTCCATAGCATAATCGAAATCTGCTATTAGCTTTTCATCATATGCTTTAGCTTTTGGCCATTCTGAAACAATTAATGCTTGCTCTGGAGTTCTATCGGCAATGTGTTGCCAAATTTCCTCTGTTAAAAACGGCATGAATGGATGCAATAACTTCAAGTTGTTTTCCAACATTTCTATTGCTTTGTCAAACGTTGCTTTGTCAATTGGTTGTTGGTATGCTGGTTTAATCATTTCTAAAAACCACGAACAAAAATCGTCCCAAACCAATTTATAAATTCCCATCAAGGCATCAGAAATTCTGTATTTATCAAAGTTTTCTTCGATTTCGGTTAAGGTTCTTTGTAATTTAGTTTCATACCATTCGATTGCCACTTTAGACGATTCTGGTTGCGGAATTGCATCTGAAACTTCCCAACCTTTTATCAATTTGAAGGCATTCCAGATTTTGTTAGAAAATGCTTTACCTTGGTTGCACAATTCTTCGTCAAACATGATGTCGTTTCCTGCAGAAGCACTTAAAAGCAATCCTACACGAACACCATCGGCACCAAATTTCTCAATTAATTCTAATGGTTCAGGAGAATTTCCTAGAGATTTAGACATCTTACGACGTTGTTTATCTCTAACCAAACCAGTTAAATACACATTTGTAAATGGTTTTTCGCCAGCGTATTCGTAACCAGCAATAATCATTCTAGCAACCCAGAAAAATAAAATATCTGGACCCGTTACTAAATCGTTAGTTGGATAATAGTATTTGAAATCTTCACTTTCGGGATTTAAAATCCCTCCAAAAACAGCCATTGGCCATAACCATGATGAAAACCAAGTATCTAGTGCATCGGCATCTTGACGTAAGTTGCGAGTTTCGAGTTGCGGGTTTCGGGTTTTTATTTTCGCAAGCTCAAGCGCTTCTTCAATAGTTGCAGCAACTACAAAGTCTTCTTTTCCGTCACCATAGAAATAGGCCGGAATTTGTTGTCCCCACCAAAGTTGACGAGAAATATTCCAATCGCGAATGTTTTCTAACCAATGTTTGTAGGTATTATTGAAACGTGACGGATATAATTTTACTTCTTCGGTTTCCAAAACAGCTTTAATAGCAGGTTTTACCAATTCTTCCATGCTTAAAAACCATTGATCTGATAAACGAGGTTCGATTACCGCTTTGGTTCTTTCTGAAGTTCCTACTTTATTCAAATGTGTTTCGGTTTTTGCTAAAGCACCAATGGTTTCAAGCTCTTTTGCAATTTCTTCGCGAACTACAAAACGATCTTTTCCTTGATAATGCAATCCGAAAGAATTTAGAGAGGCATCGTCATTAAAAATATCGATAATTTCTAAATTGTGCTTTTCACCTAAAGTTTTATCGTTCATATCGTGCGCTGGAGTCACTTTTAGACATCCAGTTCCGAATTCAACATCAACATATTCGTCTTCTATAATAGGAATAACTCTTCCTGAAATTGGGATGATTGCTTTTTTACCTTTCAAATGAGTGAAACGTTCGTCGTTTGGATTAATACAAATAGCTGTGTCTCCAAAAATAGTTTCTGGACGGGTTGTAGCAACAGTAAGAAAATCTTCTGAACCTTCAATTTTATAGTTTAAGAAGTATAATTTTCCTTGACGTTCTTCAAAGATTACTTCTTCATCAGATAAAGTGGTTTTGGCTTCTGGATCCCAATTTACCATTCGGTAACCGCGATAAATCAAACCTTTGTTGTATAAATCTACAAAAGAATGAATTACTGATGCTGACATATCGTCGTCCATGGTGAATTTTGTACGGCTCCAATCGCAAGAGCAACCTAATTGCTTAAGTTGTTCTAAGATGGTTCCGCCATATTTATTGGTCCAATCCCAGGCGTGTTTTAGAAATTCTTCACGAGTTAAATCGTTTTTGTTGATTCCCTCACTTTTTAGTTTGGCAACAACTTTTGCCTCAGTTGCAATAGAAGCATGGTCGGTTCCTGGAACCCAACACGCATTGAACCCTTTGAGACGCGCACGACGAATCAACACATCTTGAATAGTATTGTTCAACATATGACCCATGTGCAAAACTCCAGTTACGTTTGGTGGCGGAATAACAATGGTGTAAGGTGTTCTATGGTCTGGTTTGGATGTGAAATAGTTGTTTTTCATCCAATAGTCGTACCATTTTTGTTCTACTTCTTTGGCGTTGAATTGTGCAGGAATCATATAATTTTAGATTTACTTCGTTAGTCGCCATAATGGCTCGTGTCAGATATTAGATTTCAGATTTATACTAAAAGTGTTTTTATAAAATTAACAAAAGTGCATTACCAAAACTTTTTAGCCCTGATTGAAGAAGTTACCATGTAACTCGGAAAGCAGGAATATGGATTGCTGATAAATCCCGAGCGATTCGCTCCTTAAAAACTTGGTACGTTTTTTGTAATTATTACTGCAAAAGTAAGTAATAAGTAGTTTTATAAAAAATTAAGAATTAAAATTTTGCTTATAAATTTAAAGTCGTAATTTTACTAATCCAATGAAACCAAAAATTAACGTAATGAAAAAAATATTATTTATCGCTTTTGTAGTTCTAAACAGTGTAGCTTTTGCTCAAACTGGACCAAAGATTGTTTTTAAAGATAAAGACAATACTATTGACTACGGAACTGTTACTAAAGATACAGACGATGGTTTGAGAAAGTTTGAATTTACTAACACTGGAGATGCTCCTTTGGTGATTACTAATGCCAAATCTACATGTGGATGTACGGTTGCTGATTACCCCAAAGAACCCATTCAACCCGGTAAAACTGGTGTAATTGAGGTGAAATATAATATGAATCCAGGTCCTATTAGAAAAACAATTACAATTGAAACCAATGCCGTAAATGTTGAAAGTGGTATGGTTGCCTTGAAAATAAAAGGTGAAGTGATTGTAAAGAAAGAAGTCAATCCGCTAGAGAAAAAGCAAAGTTTGATGGAAAAATCATAAATGTTAAGACGTTCGCAAATTGCGGACGTTTTTTTATAAGATGTTTTTCAATTGAAATTTGAATTTCATGATTTTTCCTTTTCTATCAATTTCAATTTCAATGGATTTACCTTCTTCCGATTTAAGAAGTTCGTTTATTTTTTGTAAAGTAAAATTATATCCATATTGATTGTTGATTTTTAGAATAATATCTTCTTTTTGCAGTCCAACGACATCAGCTGGCGAATCCTTTCTTACGTTTGAAACAATATAAACTGGTTTTAACTCAAATTTGTATTTGAGATTATTAACTACTTTGTTGCCATTGGCGTCAAATAGATTATTGCTAACTACTGGGTTGGATTCATAAGTTTCTGAAATCCATTGCAAACCTTGATGTTGTACTTCTACACCAGACATGTTGAAACAAAAAGATTCTTTGTAATTACTGTTTTTCTTTAAGTAAATTACATTATTATTGTAATCGTAAATTGCCGAAAATCTTCTCATTACTTCTGAACCTACAGAACCTAATCTACCTTCAATTTTGTCAATATCTGAAGTTGCAATAGTATCTGGAAAAGCTGTAATTGGATTTTTAAAATTATAATTTCCAATAGTAATTGAAGGTACTCTTCCTCTCTTACCAAAAACATCACCACTAAATCCTCTTCCTAAAAAATCATCAATATGTTTTATTGGTATTTCGATACCTTTGTCTTTTTGTTTAAAAAACCAAAAGGCATCTGTATTTCCTGTATCTATTAAAAGTTTCGCCGCAAGAGGTTGTTTTTCGGCATTAAAAAAGGCATTAACATTCAAATAAGGTTTTCCTTGAATTAACTGTATTGGAAAACTATGATAGTTTTTAATAGCTGATATTAATTGTTTTTCATTGTTATTGTAAATAATAATACGCTTAGAAATATAGTCAATTTTCACGCAATTATTTTGAAACAACTTACTGCCAATAATTCCGTTTACAGGAATTCCTACTTGAGAAGAAATGTTAATGTTTTGATCTAAAACTAGATAAATACTGTGATTGATATCGGTATAGTTTTTTATTTTTAATTTATTATTGATTGATTTGAAAGCATCAAAAGCATCGTTGCTACCAAAACCTTTAATTCTAACTTTTTCTATTTTTGAAAAACTTACACCATCAGTATCATCAAGACTAAATAGAATTGTTTCCTCTACACCAGTGTCTACCATAAAATTTAAGGAAACACCATTCACTTGTATTGGAATAATTATTAAATTATTTATAAATTGGAATGGAATTGAAATTTTTTTCTTTTTAGTTTCAAACTGAAAACCATTTTGAGCCCAACTATTGGAACTAAGTAAAAAAATGAGAAAGGCTATTAAATTAAACTTCATCTAAAAAATATTTTCATAAATTTAATAAAATATTGTTGTTGAAAAATGATTTTTAACAATAAATACAATAAAAAATTGCAAATTTGCACAATTAAATTTTCAATCATGCCAAAAGTTTCAAACAAAGGAAAACAAATGCCCGAATCGCCAATAAGAAAATTGGTGCCTTATGCAGATATTGCAAAGAAAAAAGGGAACAAAGTATATCATTTAAACATTGGTCAACCCGATATTAAAACTCCAGAAGTTGCACTTAATGCTGTAAAAAATGCAGCTATTAAAGTTTTAGAATACAGCCATTCTGCAGGTTTTGAAAGTTACAGAACCAAACTATCACAATATTATAAATCTCACGGATTACCAATTGACCTTCAAGACATCATTATTACTACAGGTGGTTCAGAAGCGTTATTATTTGCCATGGGAAGCACAATGGATGTTGATGATGAAATTATCATTCCTGAACCTTTTTATGCAAATTATAACGGATTTTCAACAGCATCTGGGGTAAAAGTGGTTCCGGTTATTTCAACAATTGACGATGGATTTGCCTTACCTCCTATTGCTGCTTTTGAGAAATTGATTACATCAAAAACTAAAGCAATTCTTATTTGTAATCCGGGTAATCCAACAGGATATTTATATTCTAAAGAAGAAATCCAACAATTAGCAGCAATTGTAAAAAAACATGATTTATTTTTAATTGCTGATGAAGTTTATCGTGAGTTTATCTATGATGAAAATGATAAGCACTATTCTGTTATGAATGTTCCTGGAATTGAAGAAAATGCTATTATGATTGATTCTGTTTCAAAACGTTATAGTATGTGTGGAGCAAGAATTGGTTGCATTGTTTCTAAAAATAAAGAATTGATGGCTACTGCTATGAAGTTTGCGCAAGCTCGTTTGAGTCCTCCTACCTTTGCTCAAATTGCAAGTGAAGCTGCATTAGAAACTCCGCAAAGTTATTTTACAGAAGTAATTGAGGAATATAAAGAAAGAAGAGATACACTTGTTTCAGAATTAAATAAAATTGAAGGTGTAAAAGTGGCTACTCCAAAAGGTGCTTTCTATTGCATTGCGCAATTACCAGTTAAAAATGCGGATGATTTTGCTCAATGGTTATTAGAATCTTACGACAACAATGGAGAAACTGTTATGATTGCTCCTGCTGCCGGATTTTACTCAACTCCAAATGTAGGTCTAAATGAAGTAAGAATCGCTTATGTATTAAAGAAAGAAGACTTAGTTCGTTCTGTACAAATTCTAAAAGAAGCATTAAGAGTTTACAACGCTAAATAATTTATCATAATAATTTTAAAAAAACTCCTTAAAAATATAGCGCACTGAAAAAGCTATCCCATTTTGATTGTTGAGTTTAATAATAGAAAAAAAACGCTTATACTAGGATTTTAAAAATCCATGATAAGCGTTTTTATTTTTTGTGACTTTATTAAATTATTATTTTGAATTATCCCAGATTACGCAATAGGAATTTCAAATGGATATTTCATTTGATGATTCCATAGACCAGAGAACCACGTCCTTCGTTTTTTGTTTAGCGCTATTT
>JAIFLT010000074.1 GCA_020048955.1 Flavobacterium sp. | reverse complement strand
TAGTTGCTTTTTTCTTGTTAGCAACAGTTTTTCTTTTACCTTTTCTTGTTCTAGAATTGTTTTTAGTTCTTTGTCCTCTTAATGGAAGACCCGATCTGTGACGAATTCCTCTGTAACATCCAATATCCATTAAACGTTTGATGTTTAATGAAGTTTCTGAACGAAGTTCACCTTCAATTTTGTAGTATGATACAGCATCACGAATTGCTCCGATTTGTTCATCATTCCAATCTTGAACTTTAGTATCTTGGCTTACTTGAGCTTTTTCTAAAATCTCAATAGCTCTACTTTTTCCTATTCCGAAGATATAGGTAAGTGCTATAACACCTCTTTTATTTTTTGGTATATCTACCCCTGCTATTCTTGCCATAATTATCCTTGTCTTTGTTTAAATCTAGGATTCTTTTTGTTAATTACGTATAATCTTCCTTTTCTACGCACAATTTTACATTCTGCGCTTCTCTTTTTTACTGATGTTCTTACTTTCATTTTTAATAACTTTAGTATCTGTAAGTGATTCTTGCTTTAGACAAATCGTAAGGGCTCATTTCAAGTTTCACTTTGTCACCAGGTAACAATTTGATGTAATGCATACGCATTTTTCCAGAAATGTGTGCGATTTTTCTAATTCTACACGGAACATAGCATTTGATAATGCTTCAATTATTGATCCGTCTTGTTCTATTGCTGATTGTTTTGCCATAAAAATTAAGCTACTGCTTTTCTATTTTTACCACTTTTCATTAAACCATCATAATGCTTATTCAATAAATAAGTATTTATTTGTTGAATAGTATCGATTGCAACTCCAACCATAATGATTAAAGAAGTTCCACCATAGAACATAGCCCATGATTGTTGTACATCTAAACTAACTACAATTGCTGGGAACACAGCTATTAAAGCTAAGAATAACGAACCTGGAAAAGTTACTAATGACATAATTTTATCAAGAAAATCTGCTGTTTCAACACCTGGTTTGATACCTGGTATAAAACCACCACTTCTTTTTAAATCGTCTGCCATTTTATTTGTTGGAACCGTAATTGCCGTGTAAAAGAATGTAAAGATAATGATTAATAAAGCAAAAACTAAATTATACCAAAATCCAAACATATTGCTAAATGTACTAGCAATAGATTGTGATGTCTCAGACTTTGAAAGACCAGCTACAGCAGCAGGGATAAACATAATTGCTTGAGCAAAAATGATTGGCATAACACCCGCTGAATTAAGTTTTAATGGAATCCATTGTCTATTTCCACCCATCATATCTTGTTCAAAATCTCCAGAAGTTGTTCTTCTAGCATATTGTACAGGTATCTTTCTAATTGCCATAACTAAAAGTACACAAGCAATAATTACCAACATCCAAACAATAATTTCAATAACAAGAATCATTAAACCACCATTATTGTTGGTTACTCTTGATTGAAATTCTTGAATAAGTGCTTGAGGTAATCTTGCTAAAATACCGACCATAATTAATAGGGAAATACCATTTCCTATACCTTTATCAGTTATTTTTTCACCTAACCACATAGCAAAAATAGTACCTGTAGTTAAAATCAAAACTGATGAAAACAAGAAAGAAAATGAATCAAAACCTAACAAAAAAGCATTACTAGGAATAGTTCTGTACAAGTTATAAATATAACCTGGACCTTGAAGTAAAGTGATTCCAATAGTTAACCAACGTGTAATTTGGTTTAATTTTTTTCTACCACTTTCACCATCCTTTTGTAATTTTTGTAAATAAGGAATTGCAATACCCATTAACTGAACAACAATTGAAGCAGAGATGTAAGGCATAATACCTAATGCAAAAACTGATGCTTTTGAAAAGGCTCCACCAGTAAACATATCTAGAATTGATCCAATTCCTTTATCTGTTTGACCAGCAAGACCAGAAAGCTGTGTGGCATCGATACCAGGCAGAGTTACATGAGCACCAAATCTATATACTAAAAGTAAACCTAAAGTAAACAAGATTCTATTTCTCAGCTCTTCTATTTTCCATACATTCTTAAACGATTCAATAAAATTCTTCATAAAGTCAGAATATTATAAAGTTACTACTTCACCACCAGCAGCTTCGATAGCAGCTTTTGCAGTAGCAGTAAATTTGTGAGCAGTTACTTTTAATTTTGCTTTTAATTCACCTCTACCTAAAATTTTTACTAATTCATTTTTGGTAGCTAAACGGTTTTCGACTAAAACTGTAAAATCTACAGTATCAGTAACGATTCCGCTATCAACTAAAGCTTGAAGAGTATCAAGATTCACACCTTGATGCTCAATTCTGTTAATGTTCTTGAAACCAAACTTAGGAACACGTCTTTGAAGTGGCATTTGACCCCCTTCAAAACCAATCTTTTTAGAATATCCTGAACGAGATTTTGCTCCTTTGTGACCTCTTGCGGAAGTACCACCTTTGCCAGAACCCTCTCCTCTACCAACTCTTTTATTTTGATTATGTGTAGAACCTTCAGCAGGTTGTAAGTTACTTAAATTCATAACTATAATTGTTATTTAACTTCCTCTACGGAAACTAAGTGTTTAACTTTATTTATCATTCCAAGGATTGTTGGATTTGAATCATGCTCCACAACCTGTCCCATTTTACGAAGACCTAAAGCTTCTAAACCTCTTTTTTGAGTAAGAGGAGAGTTTATTTTGCTTCTAACTTGTTTTACTAATAATTTAGCCATAATTTCCTTGAATTAACCTTTAAAAACTTTCTCTAAAGAAACACCTCTTTGTTTTGCAACAGTATAAGCGCTTCTCATTTGTAGTAATGCATCAAAAGTTGCTTTCACCACGTTGTGTGGATTTGAAGAACCTTGAGATTTTGATAATACGTCGTGAATTCCTACTGATTCTAATACTGAACGAACAGCACCACCAGCAATAACTCCTGTACCATGAGATGCAGGCATTAAGAACACTCGAGCTCCACCAAATTTACCTTTTTGTTCGTGAGGTACCGACTGACCACTTAAAGGAATTCTAACTAAATTTTTCTTTGCATCTTCTACTGCTTTAGCAATTGCTTCAGAAACGTCTTTAGATTTTCCTAATCCATGACCAACAACACCGTTTTCATCACCTACAACAACAATAGCAGAAAAACCGAAAGCTCTACCACCTTTTGTTACTTTGGTAACACGATTTACACTAACCAAACGATCTTTTAATTCAAGACCACTAGGTTTTACTAATTCTACATTTTTGTATTTAGACATAATATATTAGAATTTAAGTCCAGCGGCTCTAGCGCCCTCTGCTAATGATTTAATACGACCGTGATATAAATAACCTCCTCTATCGAATGTTACTGTATCTATTCCGGTTTTTAAAGCTTTTTCAGCAACAAGTTTTCCAACAGCTGTTGCAACCTCTACGTTAGTACCTTTGATATCTGCTCCTTTATCTCTAGATGAAGCAGCTAATAAAGTAACACCATTTACATCGTCAATTAGCTGTGCGTAGATTTCTTTATTACTTCTGAATACAGAAAGTCTTGGTCTAGCAGCAGTACCGCTAACAATCTTTCTTATTCTATACTGGATTCTCTGTCTTCTTTCAGATTTTGTTAATGACATAACCTTTATTTTTAAGCTGATTTACCTGCTTTTCTTCTTAATACTTCACCTACAAACTTGATACCTTTTCCTTTGTAAGGCTCTGGTCTACGGAAATCTCTAATTTTCGCAGTAATAGCACCTAAAAGTTGTTTATCATAAGATGTAAGTTTTACGATAGGGTTTTTACCTTTTTCAGAAATAGTTTCTAAAGTAACTTCTTTAGCAACTTCTAAAATGATGTTGTGAGAAAATCCTAAAGCTAAATCAAGTTTTTGTCCTTGATTTGAAGCTCTGTATCCCACACCCACAAGCTCTAATTCTTTAGTAAAACCAGTAGATACACCAATAATCATATTATTGATTAATGATCTGTATAAACCATGTTTAGCTCTATGATCTTTGTGGTCAGATGATCTTTCCACAATTACTTGACCTTCTTCTAACTTAACAGTAACGTCCGAAAACTCCTGAGTTAGTTGTCCTAATTTTCCTTTTACTGTAACCAATTCTTTTGTAACTTCTACAGTTACACCAGCTGGAACTACAATTGGATTTTTTCCTATTCTTGACATTGTCGCTTAGCTTTAAATTAGTATACGTAACAAATTACCTCTCCACCAACATTCAATTGCTTAGCTTGTTTTCCAGTCATCAAACCTTTTGATGTTGAAACAATAGCAATACCCAAACCATTTAAGATTCTTGGTAATTTTGAAGCACCTGCGTACTTACGTAAACCTGGTTTACTAATTCTTTGGATGTCTTTAATTACCGGCTCTTTTGTATCTTTATCATACTTTAGAGCAATTTTGATACTACCTTGAACGGTTGTATCTTCAAACTTGTAACTTAAGATATATCCTTGATCGAATAAAATCTTTGTGATTTCTTTTTTAAGATTAGATGCTGGAATCTCAACCACTTTGTGGTTAGCTCTCACTGCATTTCTAACTCTCGTAAGATAATCCGCAATTGGATCTGTATACATATTTATTAAAATTTCGGAAACGGTTTTCAGAAGAACTATTCCGCTGAACCTGAACCCATTAAACTCATTTTTTTAAAACAGATAATTGTACGTTACCTGCAAAAGCTGGCAAATGTACAATTATCTGCTGAAATAAACTAACTACCAACTAGCTTTTTTTACTCCTGGAATTAATCCTTGGTTAGCCATTTCACGAAATGTTACACGTGAAATACCGAATTGACGCATATAACCTCTTGGTCTACCCGTTAATTTACAACGATTGTGTAAACGAACTGGTGAAGCATTTTTGGGTAATTTTTGTAAACCTTCATAATCTCCAGCTTCTAATAAAGCTTTTCTCTTTTCAGCATACTTTGCTACCGTTTTTTCTCTCTTAACCTCGCGGGCTTTCATTGATTCTTTAGCCATGTCTTAATTCTTTTTAAAAGGTAAACCTAATTCTGCTAATAATGATTTAGCTTCTTTGTCAGTTTGTGCAGAAGTTACAAAAGTAATATCCATACCTGAAATTTTGTTAACTTTATCAATATCAATTTCTGGGAAAATGATTTGTTCTAAAACTCCTAAGTTATAATTACCTCTTCCGTCAAATCCTGTAGCTTTAATTCCGCTAAAATCTCTTACACGAGGTAAAGCAGAAGTAATAAGTCTATCTAAAAACTCATACATTTTTTCTCCACGTAAAGTAACTTTAGCACCAATTGGCATTCCTTTTCTTAATTTGAATGACGCTACGTCTTTTTTAGAAATTGTAGCTAACGCCTTTTGACCAGTTATTTTAGTTAATTCATCTACTGCGTAGTCAACTAACTTTTTATCTGATACAGCTGCACCAACTCCACGGCTAATAACGATTTTTTCAAGTTTAGGAACTTGCATTACGTTTTTATAACCGAACTCTTCTTTAAGTGTAGGTATAACTCTACTCTTATACTCTTCTTTTAGTCTAGGGATATATGCCATAACTATACTACTTGATTTGATTTTTTAGAAAATCTCACTTTCTTATCTCCTTCTACTCTTGTACCAGTTTTTGTAGCTTCTTTAGACTTTGGATCTATCAAAGACAAATTAGAAATATGGATAGGAGCTTCTTTCTTAACGATTCCTCCTTGAGGGTTTTTTGCACTTGGTTTGGTATGTTTTGAAACCATATTAGTACCTTCAACAATCGCTTTATTTTTTTCGCGGTCAACTTTAAGAACTTTTCCTTGAGCGCCCTTATGGTCTCCAGCAATAACTCTTACTACGTCACCTGATTTTATTTTTAACTTTGTCATCATTAATCGAATTAAAGCACTTCAGGTGCTAATGATACAATTTTCATGAATTGTTTTTCACGAAGTTCTCTGGCAACCGGACCAAAAACACGAGTCCCTCTCATTTCTCCAGCAGCATTTAACAATACACATGCGTTATCGTCAAATCTGATATAAGATCCATCAGCTCTTCTCACTTCTTTTTTGGTACGTACAACTACTGCAGTAGAAACAGCACCTTTTTTAACGTTTCCGTTTGGTGTTGCATCTTTAATTGATACTACAATTTTATCTCCAACAGAGGCATAACGACGTTTCGTTCCTCCTAAAACACGGATAGTCAAAACTTCTTTTGCTCCTGTGTTATCTGCTACTTTTAATCTAGATTCCTGTTGTACCATAACTATTTCGCTCTTTCAATGATTTCAACTAATCTCCAACATTTCAACTTTGATAAAGGTCTTGTTTCCATGATCTTTACTGTATCACCAATGTTACAGTCATTTGTTTCGTCGTGTGCAACATATTTTTTTGTTTTTAACACGAACTTACCATACATTGGATGCTTTACTCTTCTTGTTTCAGAAACAACAATAGATTTCTCCATTTTGTTGCTAGTAACCACACCAATTCTTTCTTTTCTTAAATTTCTTTTATCTTCCATCGTTCAGCAGATTACAATTCTCTTTTGCTTAATTCAGTTGCCAATCTTGCTACCGCTCTTCTCATAGTTCTAATTTGAAGTGGGTTTTGAATTGGTGAAATAGCGTGAGCGGTTTTTAATTCAGCGTATGTTTTTTTTACGTCACTAAGTTTAACTTGTAACTCAGCTGTAGACAGACTAATAATTTCTGATTGTTTCATAATTTTATATAGATTATGCTTCAAAATCTCTAGCAACAACAAACTTAGTTTTAACTGGAAGCTTTTGAGCTGCAAGACGTAATGCTTCTTTTGCAACTGCTAAAGGTACTCCACCAACTTCAAACATAATTTTTCCGGGTTTAACAACGGCAGCCCAATATTCTACGGCACCTTTACCTTTACCCATACGTACCTCAA
>JAIFLT010000179.1 GCA_020048955.1 Flavobacterium sp. | reverse complement strand
TTTTACACTAAAGCCACCTTTTAATGGTGTAAAACTATCCCAAGAGCTTTGTAGATTTTTAATTTCAATTTTATCAAACAGTTGGTTTTCATATTGTCTTACATAGTCACCAGTTCCAGTCATTGAAATCCCAATGATTTCTAATGGAGTGATGTAATACCTATAGCGTTGTGCATTTCCGGATTTTGTTTTGTTTTTTATGTCGTATCCTTTGTAGTTTTCTGTTTCAAAAAACTTTTTTTCAATGATTGTTCCTGCAATATTCTCAAAGAAAAGACTATCTAACGCTTTTGGATTGAAAGTGTCATCTTTTTTCTTTAAAAAATAATTCAAAGGCAATCTATTTATGTTGACTGAACCTCCATTTGTCAAATCAATACAAGCGGTCACTTCGTTTATAGTTCTCGGATTTTTAAACAAAGGCATTTTTAACATTCCATCTTTAGTTGTAAAAGGATTCAAAACTGGATTTGGAAAATACTCTTCAATAGTTTTTTTCTGTTTTTCTCCAACAGGTGTTAGCACATCTATTATTGGTTTTACAGTATATCCTTTTTTGATTAAAAGTTGTAAAACACCTTCTTTTCCTGCTAAATGCGCAGCACCAACAGCAGCAAATAAACTTCCGGTTTTAGCAATTGAATCAATTCTATTTGCCATTGTAACATTTCGTTCTGTAATTAAAATGTTATGCGATTTTTTAGAGTAAATCAATTTATAAATAGAGTCGAGCATAACAATATCTTTTTCTCTATAAAAGTCGTTGGATACCGTTTGGAAGTTTCTGTTTTTTAATATTTTCATCAAAGCCATTCTCACTTCTTCTTTGGGCTCTTCCATGTCGTTTTGCATTTTCATCACTTTAAGAAACGACTCTTGAGCATCTTCTAAACCAGTTACTTTTTTGTTGTATTTTTTACCAGTTTGATGTATAAACATATCAAGAACGGTGTTTTCTTGAAAGTCAGCTTGTTCGCTATTGTTTCCAGAAGTCATCGTGTTGTAAATATTTACATTAGAAAACAACGGATACAAAGCTTCTTTTTTTAATGGCGCTAAATTGAAACGACTATAAAGTTTTTGTGAGTGCTCATTTTCTTGGTTGGTCAATAAATCAAAAAGCACTTCCCAACTTTCAGGATTACTTTCGTTACTAACGATGTCGGCTTCTAGCAAGTGTTTATAAAAGGCGTCCGAGAGGTGATAAGAAATTTTTTCATTTACATGCATAGTGCCATATAAATAAGACTTTTTGGTCAAACCGTTTCCAGAAATTTCCCAAAATAATGTTTTTTCTGTTTGAGCGATAGAAGTAAAACTCAATAAAAACAAGAAGGCAGCGAATATCTTTTTCAAAGTGTGTGATTTTTAAACAAATATAATTAGAAAATAGTCATTTCTATATAACGATAATTTTTTTCATATATTTTTTTGTAGCGTGTAATAAAATAAAAAAACCTCGCTTCAATAAAGAAACGAGGTTGATATTTAAAATTTGTTTTAAAATTAAGATTCTGAACCAGGTTCAGAAAGTTATCCTAAAGTAACTCTTTTGAAACCAGTAATTTCAACGTTGAAACCTTTAACATAATCACCAACTTTTTTACTATCATCTTTGATGAAGTTTTGATCTAGTAAAGCTTTCTCTTGGTCTAAAGTAGTATTATCAGAGATGAAACGTTGTACTTTTCCGGGAACAATTTTATCCCAAATTTGTTCTGGTTTGCCTTCTGCTTTTAATTCAGCTTTAGCATCTTCTTCGGCTTGTTTTAAAACCTCTTCTGTTAATTGTGCGAATGAAATATATTTAGGCACATTTTTCAAAGTTTTTCCTAAACGTTTTGCTTCTTCATTTTCTTTTTCGATTACAGCAATGCGAGCAGCAAGTTCAGAAGCAACGAAAGCAGGATCAAAATCTTTGTAAGATAAAGTATCAGCGCCCATAGATGCCACTTGCATAGAGATATCTTTAGTTAATACATCACCATTAGCAATTGGTGCAGAAATAGAAGTTAATGCAGCAATTTTGTTAACGTGAACATACGATCCAACGTAAGGGCCTTCTAAAATTTCAAAACCACCGATTTCGATTTTCTCACCAATAACACCAGTTTGCTCAATTAATTTTTCAGCCACAGTAATTCCGTTGAAATCTGATGCTAAAAATTCTTCTTTAGTAGAGAAGTTAATAGCTCTTTCAACTAATTCTTTAGCTAAAGTTACGAAAGCTTCATTTTTACCTACGAAGTCAGTTTCACAGTTTAAAGTGATGATAGCTCCTTTAGTATTGTCTGCATTGATAAAAGAAACAGCAGCTCCTTCAGAAGACTCACGGTCAGAACGGTTAGCGGCAACTTTTTGTCCTTTTTCTCTAAGGATTTGTATAGCTTTATCGAAATCTCCTTCCGCTTCAACTAAAGCTTTTTTACAGTCCATCATTCCGGCACCTGTAGTTTGTCTTAATTTATTTACGTCTGCAGCAGTAATTGTTGCCATTTTGTTTTTTATTTTAAGATTAAAAAATTAAAAGTAAAAATTCCAATTTTATAAATTCCAAATTCCAATTTTAAAATATCATCAACATTTAGTTATTGATTTCTTTTGGAATTTGGAATTTATAAAATTGGAATTTATTTTATTTATTCTTCAGATTTAGTTTCTTCTGTAGCTTCAACTTCAGGAGCAGCAGTTTCAACAACAGCAGCAACTTCTGGAGCAACAACAGCTTCAACAACTTCAGCAGTTTCAACTTCTGTAGCATCATCAGCTTCTTTGTCAGAAGTTCTGTTAGCTAATCCGTCTTTTACAGCGTCTGTTACTAAAGTTAAAATTTTGTCAATTGATTTAGAAGCATCATCATTTGCAGGGATAACATAATCTACCTCACGTGGGTCAGAGTTTGTGTCAACCATTGCGAAAACTGGAATGTTTAATTTTTGTGCTTCTTTGATTGCGATGTGTTCAGCTTTGATATCTACTACGAAAAGTGCAGCAGGTAATCTAGACATGTCAGCGATAGAACCTAAGTTTTTCTCTAATTTAGCACGAAGACGATCAACTTGAAGTCTTTCTTTTTTAGAAAGCGTCATGAATGTTCCGTCTTTTTTCATTCTATCGATTGTTGCCATTTTTTTAACAGCTTTACGGATAGTAACGAAGTTTGTTAACATACCACCAGGCCATCTTTCTGTGATGTAAGGCATGTTACAAGCTAATGCTTTTTCTGAAACAATATCTTTTGCTTGTTTTTTGGTAGCTACGAAAAGTATTTTTCTACCCGATGCTGCAATTTTTTTCATAGCTTCTCCAGCTTCTTCAATTTTTGCAGCAGTTTTATATAGGTTGATGATATGAATACCATTACGTTCCATATAAATGTAAGGAGCCATGTTTGGGTCCCATTTGCGAGTCATGTGTCCGAAGTGAACACCTGCTTCTAATAATTCTTTAACGTCAATTTTGTTTGCCATTGTGTAATAGTTTACGTTCCGTGTTATAGCAATTTTCAAGTAGTCACTTTCGGTATGTCTTGAAAATTTAGATGCTAAACTAATTCCCTTTTTATAAGGAATATCGACAACTTTGTTTTAAATTCAATTTTAATTGTAAAAAGGTATCTGAAAAAATATTCTGATAAATATAGAATATTAACGTTTCGAGAATTGGAATCTCTTTCTCGCTTTTTTCTGACCGAATTTTTTACGTTCTACCATTCTTGGATCTCTTGTAAGTAATCCTTCTGGTTTTAAGATAGCTCTGTTTCCTTCGCCAACTTCACACATTACTCTTGCTAAAGCCATTCTTACAGCTTCTGCTTGTCCTGTTGAACCACCACCATAAACATTTACTTTTACGTCAAAGTTGTTTACATTTTCTGTCATAGACATTGGTTGTAATACTTTGTATTGTAAAGTAGCTGTTGGGAAGTAAGTTGCAAATTCTTTTTTGTTTACAGTGATTTTACCTGTACCTTCAGTAACATAAACACGTGCAACTGCACATTTTCTTCTACCGATTTTGTGAATAACTCCCATTACTTTAAGTCGTTAAGGTTAACGGTTTTTGGTTGTTGAGCGCCATGTTTGTGCTCAATACCAACATTTACATCTAAATTGCGGAATAATTGTGCTCCTAATTTGTTTTTAGGCAACATTCCTTTTACAGCTTTTTCTACTAATAATGCAGGATTTTTTTGTTGCATTACTTTAGCAGTTAAACTTCTTTGTCCTCCTGGATAACCCGTGTGTCTGATGTATGTTTTGTCATCTAACTTGTTTCCAGTTAAATTAATTTTCTCTGCGTTGATAACAATTACGTTATCTCCACAGTCAACGTGTGGTGAATAACTTGGCTTGTATTTACCTCTTAAAAGCATCGCGACTTTTGAAGCAAAACGACCTAAGTTATGACCTTCAGCGTCTACAACAATCCACTGTTTATCTGCGGTGGCTTTGTTGGCAGAAACTGTTTTGTAGCTTAATGCGTCCATAATATTATTTTAATTAAACATTCCATTCCCAATTAAGGGAGTGCAAAAGTACAATTATTTATTATATATGCAAAAAGGATTTTGAATTTTAATTATTATTTTGAATTATAACGATTTATAGTATCTAAATTGATGGCTAATGAGCTCTGATTACTTCACAAAATGTTTATCAAAATTGGTGTTCAGTGAACCATGTTTGTAGCGGAAATCCTTGTCTTTTTAGACAAGATTGGAACGTAAAGCAGCCTTTCGACTACGCTCAGGATGACGAGAATTTCAAAAAATGCGCAAACTATTCGCTACTATCCATAATTTTCATAAATTTACACCTTATATATATATGTAAGATGAAATCGAAAGCCACTTTAAAACAAATTGCTAAAGAACTTGGAGTCTCTGTTTCTACAGTTTCTAAGGCGTTGAACGATAGTCCGGAAATTAGCGAACCAACAAAAATTCGTGTTCAAGAATATGCAAAGTTGAAAAATTACAAGCCAAATGTTATTGGGTTGAACCTTAAAAATCGTTCTACCAAGACTATTGGTGTCATTATTCCGAATATTCTAAACCAGTTTTTTGCCAAGGTTTTTACTGGCATTGAAAAAGTTGCCGACGAGAAAGGGTACAAAGTGATTACATGTATTTCTAACGAATCGATTGAAAAAGAAATTAGCGCCTTAGAAATGTTGAGTAATGGTACGATTGATGGTTTTATTCTATCCATTTCAGAAGAAGCTCAAAAGTTGCAACAATTTGGTCATTTCAAATCTATTATCAACGAAGGTACTCCAATTGTGATGTTTGACAGAATTGCTGACGAAGTAAATTGTGATAAAGTGATTGTTGACGATTTAGATTCGGCGGTAAATGCAACGGAACATTTGATTAAAACTGGATGTAAAAAAATTGCATTGTTCTCGTCAATTGATAATTTGAGTGTTGGAAAATTACGTGAAAAAGGTTTTTATAAAGCATTAGAAAATAACGGAATTAAAATTGATGAAAACTTAGTTATTTTAACAGAAACTGCTGAAGATTTTGATATTAAATCGGCCAATTTTTTTGACAAAAATAAAATAGATGCAGTTTTTGCATTAGACGAACATGCCTCTGTTATGGCAATGAAAATGGGAGTTAAAAAAGGATTAAAAATTCCAGAGGAACTTTCTATTATTGGTTTTGCGGATGGTGTTTGGTCTAGAAGATTAACGCCTAGTTTATCAACTGTAAGTCAGCATGGACCAGAAATCGGTGAAGTGGCTACTAAAATGCTGATAGAAAAACTGGAAAGTAAAGAAGAAGTTTATAATCATAAAACTACAATTGTAAAAACCGAACTGCGTCAGCGCGAATCTACAAGGAAACTAACCTAAAAATATAATTTTTTTCACCGATTACTTTTTTTTCTGCCACAAGGGTTAGTTGAATTTTGTTTTCTGATGCAATTTTTTTTATCTTATGGGTTTCACAATCTTCTGAAAGTATCATCAATACTTGGTTTGATTCCCTTAGATGATTTTTTAATTGCGAAAATAACGCTGTAAAATATTCAAAGTTTTCTCCGCAAAACCATGCTTTTTCTTTAATGTTTTTTGGTTTTTTTGGGTAATAAGGCGGATTGATAACAATATAATCAAAATATATAGGGTCAATTTTTTCAAATAAATTAGAAAAAATGGGTTGAACACTTAGATTGTTGTTTGTTGCATTTAGAACTATATATTCTAGTGCCTTTTCATTAATATCTGATGCAAAAACATGAGCTTTTTTTTTTGCAGCTAAAAGTGAAATGATGCCCGAGCCACAACCGAGTTCTAAAAATTTTTTATTTTTTAACTCTAAATCATTAATAAAATCTAATAAAAGTTTGGTACTAAGCGTCAAGTGTGGCGGAAAAACCTCTGGGTGAACTTTTACACAGAGGTTATTATAACAGTATTTTCTTGGTTTGGAATAGTAAAGATGTAAACCTATTTTTAAAAACGGATGCGTTATCTTTTTTATAAAATTTCTCATGAAGTTATCAGTTTTACAGTATTGCTCTTGATCTATTTTATAAATTATTCAGAATAAAAACCTTCTATTTCTGGTTGGCGATATTTCCATAATTTTAATAATAGTTTTATTTCATAAGGATATTTATAAAAACCTGTTTGATAGCGCATGCTTGAAATTAGTTTTAGTAATTTTTTTTTAAATCCTTTAATTCTAAAATCAGATACCGTAGGATAATGTCCATTTAGTACGGTTTCAAAATTTTTTATAGTATCAATCATATACGGTTTTAGCCATGGCGTGAGTGGATTTTTTCTTAAGTCAAAATTCTCCCAGCTTGGCAAAATCCAATCTTCTAATTGATTTGGAAAAGAAAAGCCAGCATCAATAATTTGTTTATACAACTCCGATCCTTCTGTTGGAACTGGACTAAACAAATAAATTATAATCTCGGCATTTGGATTAATCTTTTTGATTTCCTTTATGAAATTGATGTCCCACAAAATTTGACTATACACTTCTTTTTCTGTTGGTGCAGGCATTCCTAGTACAAATGATAATTCAGGAATTATATCGGCATTTTTCATTCTTAAAACAAAATCTTTTATCATCTGCCCTGTTTGAGTTCCGCCTTTATTCATTTGTTTTAAAACTGCGTCGTTTCCGGTTTCTGCCCCAAGGAAAATCATTTTGCAGCCTGCTTTTCGCATTAATTTTAACTCGTTATCAGTGTATAAATTAATGGTGTCTATTCTTCCTTCGCCCCAGTAACTAATGTTGTCGTTCATAATTAATTCTGAAAATTCTAGAACTCTTTTCTTTGAAGTAAAGAAATTATTGTCGTGAAATTCAACGGCATCAATGTTATATGTTTCTTTAAAATAGGTTACATCTTCATAAATACGTGTAGCCGACATGCCTTTCCATTTAGCATTATAAATGGGTACAACGGCACAAAAGGAACACGAAAACGGACAACCCATGCTAGAATGATAAGACAAGGTTTTGTTGCCCATAAAAGTTTTTGCTAGATAATTATTTAATGGATAAAAGGTATTTAAGTATTGATAGGGAAATTTAGCTAAAGTATCTTGATCTAAAAGTGATTCGATAGCCGTTTTAATAATTTCGCCATTTTTATTTTTATAAATCAGATTTTTGATATTAGGTAGTTTTTCTAATTGATTTGTTTCAATGACATCAATTAATTTAGGAAACGTATTATCGCCTGGACCATTAATAACGTAATCAACATAACCAGAATTTAGAGAAACTTTGTATTGATTTGAAGCAAAATATCCACCCCAAACCGTGATTACATCAGTATAATTTTCTTTAATTTTTTTTGTAAATGGAATCGCTTGCTTGAGTTGCGGTCCGGGCATAACCGTGGACCCAAAGTATTTAAAATCACCAGTTTTTAAATAGTTTTCAATTTTTAGCCACGGATTTTCTTCTAAATTTCCATCTACAAAAACATACTCGTAGTTACCATGAATGGATGCACCTACTTGCAAAATTGAATTTGGAATTCGATGTTTAGCATTAGCACTTTTTGGGTTAAAAAGGATGATTTTGTTTTTGATCATATAATTTTCTTAAACAAATAATTAGGATTGGCAAGAACTAATTTATATTTTGGATTTTTTAAAATTTTAGTAATGTATTTAGCACTTCCAAATTGTAAATTTTTAGACGAATCATCAATCAAAACAAAACCATCTTTCAATAATTTAGAATCAACGTTTTCAAAATCTTTTTTGGTTTGTTCGTAGGAGTGATCTCCATCTATGTAGGCAAAAGAAATGGATTCATTAATAGAAAAGGTTCTTTTGAAAACATCTTGAAATTCATTTTTTTTATTCCAATTTTTAAAAAAATCATCAGATTTTAAATGACATGTAAACGGTAAAGAATTTGAATGTAATAGCGTTGTGGCTTGTATAAACGCATTTTTTATATAGTTCATATAATCTGTTCTGTCAATTTCTTTTTTACCATCAATATGTGTTTCTTTATTTTCTAAGTTGTCATTATAACCCTCATAAATCCAAGAATCACAACCAAACAACTGGTTTGATTTATGATGCTTTTTTAATAAATGCAAAATTAGGTTTGTTGAAAGACCTCCATATACTCCAATTTCAAAAGTTATTCCATTATTTGGCATATTTTGAATAGCATAATCTATTAAAAATATATTTCCTTCATGAAGCATTCCTTCACCAATTACAGAACAACGCAATCGTGAAATGAAAAGATCAGTCGCTATTTTTTTAATGTTTTTTTTGAAAATCATATTTTTGATTTTTTAGAGAAAAAATTAATAAAGCAAACATCTGAGCTATCGCTGACCCTGTTAAAGCTCCAATTACTCCCGAGTTAAAAATAAGAAAAATAGAAGTCAAAATAGAGTTAACTAAAACTATTATTACTGAAAATAAAACAACTACTTTTTCTTTGTTTTGTTTGAACAAATTTACAATTTCTATTCCATATACATACGACGGGAACACATAAAAAAAAGCCAAGATATAAAACCAAAAAGTAAGTTCTAAGTTTAAAAAATAGCGTACAATTCCATAAACAAAAAGCAGAGAAATAGGAACTATTATGAGTCCTAATAATGCTAAAACTTTTTTGGTTTTTTGAATGGTAAAGAAGGTGTTTCGATACATGTTTTTGGTAAAAGGCGCATAAATAAAAGTGCTAATAGACATGATGAAAACCAATAAACCATTGATAATTTGGTAATCGGAAGTCACAATTATGTCGCCAAATTGTTCGATAATATACACATCAATTTTAGAAGCCAAAAAACCCAAAACAGACAACAAGAAGAACCAAATGCTAGTTTTGTAATAATTGATGTTGAAATTTGCATTAAACGACAAGAGGTTTTTAAAAAGAAACCAATAGCTAATTCCTTTAATAAGTTGATAAAAGCTAAACAAAATAAGCAATTGTGCTACATTTATACTCGTTGAAAAGCTATAAAATGCAACGACAAAAACCAAGAAACTTCCTAGTTCAATGGCTAATGAAGCGTTGAACTTTTTCTCATATACGATTACAACTTCATACGAATGGATTAAAAATCGACCAAAAAGCCATATTGATAGATAGCAACCAATTTCAACTTCAAAAAAGAAAAATCCAATCAGTGAAAAAAGTAAAACTAATGGCAATCGCGTTAGAAAATTGGAGGAGAAATCAGTATTAATTTTACTCGGAATTTCACTAAATTTACGTAACAAATATTCTTTATTACCCCAATTGATGATTTGCGTTGCTAATAATGTAAACAATAATAACGAAACAAATTTGCCCCAAACTTCTTTCGATGAATTGTGAATCACCATTATAGGAATGACCATTCCAATAGAAGAAACCAAAATTTGGCGCAATGCAATAGAAGATATAAATCCGATTCTATTGAGGTTTTTTATATTCATTTCAACTTAATTTTTAGTAAAGCACAAAACCTAATTCCTCTAAAATTGACATTTACACAAACTAACTTCATTTTTTTTATTTAATATCTTAATTAGTTTGTTTTTTTGTAAAAAATAAACAAGTGAAACTCTCAAAACTCCAAAACCATATACAACACTCTTCTTAAAATTTATAGATGATGCATCTTTAAAATACTTTGCCGGACAAGATATTTCGCCAATTCGTGCATTTTTGTAACACAATTGAGCCAAAATTTCATTATCAAAAATAAAGTCGTTTGAGTTGTTTTCAAAATCAATCTGTTTTAAAAACTGTGCATTAAAACAACGATAACCAGTATGATATTCTGATAATTTTTGATTCATCAAAATATTTTGAATCAAGGTCAAAACCCTATTGGAAATGTATTTGTACAATGGCATTCCGCCTTTTAAAGCACCGCTCGACAAGATTCGTGAACCTAAAACTACATCAAATGTATTGTTAACAATAAGTTCGCACATTGCAGGAATTAATTTTGGTGAATACTGATAGTCTGGATGAAGCATCACAATTACATCTGCTTTAAGTTCTAATGCTTTTTTATAACAAGTTTTTTGGTTAGCTCCATAGCCTTTGTTTTTGTCGTGAGCGATGATGTGTTGAATGTCAATATTTTGAGTAATTTTTAGGGTATTGTCTGTGCTAAAATCATCGGTTAAAATAACCTCATCAACAATATCAAAGGGAATTTCTTCAACCGTTTTTTGAAGTGTTTTTTCTGCATTATAGGCAGGAAGAATAACTATTATTTTTTGATTTTGGAGCACTATTGTAAATAATTCACTTCTTGTTTGCTTTTTTCTCTAATGCTTCCAGAAACCGATAGGTTTTTATAAGGTGCTAAACATTCTATTTCATTTCTATGATATAAATTTCCTAAAAAATTAAATTCGATATGCTGGTGTGTTTTATAATTTTTTAGTTTTTCCAAAACTTGTTTTTCTGTTAAATTCCATTCCAATGCTAGTCTTTTTGCAGAGGGTTCCATAAAGCTTGTATATAATATTTCGGTGAATGTATGATCTTGAGTTTGTTTATAATTAATATAATTTAATACATCAATTGATTTTATTTTGTCAATATTGTATTGTGATCTATAATGTTCAAGTGATTGTTGTAATTTCAAAAATGGAAGATAGCCTTTATTGTTTTTTTGATCTTTATATAATGGCTGAATGTTAGATTCATGACACCATATACATTTTGCAGGCTTACCTGCTGTAGTGTGTTTGCTATCGGCAGCAATTTTTCTATTGCCATTTTCATCAAAAATGCCAAATCTTAATTGTCCGTTTTTGAGTAGTTCAATAGTTTCAAATTCATAAACTTCACCACTAACTGAATCAATTTCTTGTGAAAGAAATAATTGATTAAATTTTGTTTGTTCAGAATATTGAATGATACGATGCACATTAGATACACTAGAGTTGTTGATATATCCTTTTTCAGATTTTAATTTGTAGTTTTTAGTTATTTCTTCTAGTGTTTTTGGTGTTTCTATCAAGGCATAATAATGTTCAGATGAACCTAATAATAATGACACATAGCGACCAACGTCGATATAATTATTAAATTTATATTCTTCTGATTCTTTTATTTTTTGATGAATTTTTTGAAGCGATTTTTCAGCATTTTTACTAAACCCCATTTCTAGATAATCTATAGTGAAAGTGTTATTATTTTTTTTAATATTCTTTTCATTTAAAATACTAGCTCCAAGGTATGATAATGCCCATTTTAAGCCTGTTTCTGTTTTTAAAAGGGTGTCATCTTCGTAAGATTTATGCCATATAAGATGAAGGGTTGCCTCTTGTTTTTTTTGTAAAAAAAAGAAAAGAAAAACAGAAAGTAGAACGATAAATATTTTATATTTCATTACTTATATAATTGTATTATTAGACTTAATAACTTAGATTTTGCTTTTTGAAGTATAAATTTTTTGTATTTTTTATTGATTAAGTTTCTATGGGCTTCCACTTCATTTACTACTTTACTGACGGCATATTTATAGAATTTTTTTGAATAGGTTCGTTTAAAATCAATTTCCCTATCAGTTGATGTTTCCCAATGAGGTTGTGTTATAATATCGTTTTCAATTTCGTTATAGAGCGAAGTTCCTTTTATTGGATAAGCAATAGTTATGGTATAATGCGTTGGATTTGCTTCTTTTAAATAATCAATAGTTTCATAAATATCTTTTTTTGTTTCACCAGGATAACCAAGCATAATAAACGTTCCTGTTTCAATTTTGAGTGCGTTTGTGTTTTGAATCATTTTTTTTACATGATTTACATCTACTCTGCGATCCATGGCGTCTATAATTTTTTGCGAACCACTTTCGGCGCCAATCCAAATTCTAAAGCAACCAGCTTCTTTTAATAATCTCAAAATTTCGTCGTTTAATCGTTCGGCTCGTGTAATACATTCAAACCTAATTTGAGCATTTTGTTTTACTACTTCTTCATGAAAAGCGGTTAACCATTTGTGGCTTATTGTAAATACATCATCTACAAACCAAATGGCATCTGGATTGTAGTTGTCTTTTAGCATTTTCATTTCTTGTGCTACTAAATGTGCTGGTCTTCTTCGGTAGCTTTGACCGTAAACAGCAGTACTACACCATTTGCAAGTATATGGACAACCGCGCTGGGTAGAAATTGTCATGGAACTTTCACCGTGATTTTTTTTCCAGGTTTCGAGATATTTATTATTTGGTATTGCATCACGATTGGGTAATGGCAATTCATCAAGTTCTTTGAATTTAGTTCGTGATGGCGTTTTTATTACAACCCCATTTTCAAGATAAGCAATTCCGTTGACTAATGAAAAATCTTCTTCATTCATTATAGCTTGGTACAATTCAAAAGTAGTTTCTTCTCCTTCGCCAATTATTAAAAAATCGGCACCAGAATTTAAGTAATTTTCAATATTGAAGCTTACATCGGGTCCGCCAAGCACTATTTTTGGGAAACCATATTCAAATGTTTTTAGTTTTTTTATTAATTTAATGACTTCGATTTTTGTCATTAAATTAGTGTAAATGCAAATAATTTTTGGTTTTTTTTCTAGTATAAATTCTAGTTGTTCTTTCTTAGAATAAAAGGTACTGTCAAAAACATCGTTAGAAATATTTTTACTTATTAAATAAGCAGACACATACAGCAAACCCAGCGGAGGGTAGGGTTTCATTATCTTTTGTTCCTTAGGGTCATCTGATAAATAGTAAGCATGTGTAAACAAAATACTCATTTTTTCTGAAGATATATTATGTAATGATCGGCGTATTTAGATAAAAAGCTAAAATTAGTGCTTTTTTTCTCTAAATAATTTAAAAATGAAAATAAGCGTTGTTTAGAATTAATGAAATGTTCTAAATATGATGGTGCAACAAATAAACCAATTGGATATTTAGCTAAAATTATAAAATTATTACTTATTAGTCGCTCTATATCCTGTGGATTATAATAATAGGTTTTAACTTGTTGAGCGTTTACATTAGCAATACTAAATTCTTTTTTTCGCCTAAAAGCCGTGTTAAACTTCCCTTTTACAATAAAATAAAACTGTTCCCAAAGCGTATTTTTTGGCATGATAACCGCAACAATTGTTCCTTCAGATGTCAATATTGTAGAACTGCTTTCAAAGAATAATTGCAATTCGTTTGGTGATAAACAATTTAAGCCACCAAAATTAGAAAACACCAAATCAAACGAATTGGGAGCGTATTTTTGAGCAATTTTAGTACAATCTAAAAAGTCAAAAGTTAAATTTTTAAATTTGTTTTTGTTTTTTGCTATTTCAAGCATTTTTTCAGAAATATCGGTCGCAATTACATCAAATTTTTGATTTGCTAACCAAATAGCATCTTCACCTGTTCCGCAATTAATCTCTAAAATATTTTTTGGTTTTTTATTCTTTAGAAAATTAGAAAAATGGGCATAAACAAATTTGCGTTGTGCTCTCCCTATTACTGAATTTGTAAAGGTTTTGTCATAGTTTTTTGCTGCATTATCAAAACTAGCGCTCACGTTGCAATCGTTTTAAGATAATTGAATCTATAAAGGTACTAATTATGTAGAAACCTAATTTTGCAATAGATTTTACTTTAGAAATGTTCAATTGATTTGGGTTTTTAAAAAAGTGCTTTAAGTTATAAAAACCTTCACTTTTTCGATATTCTTTATGTACAAATCGTTGTAATTTTCTGTAATATTTGGTTTTATAAGTTCCGTTGAACATCATTTCCAAATCGTCCGAATCGTCCCAATTTGATTTTAATTTTAAATCGTCTTTGACTTTCTCATAGAATTTAGTTCCCGGCAACGGATAGGAAACGGATATCCCAATATTATCTGGCAATAATTCTTTGACCATAGCAATGGTTTTTTGAATGTCTTCTTGATTTTCATCTAAGTAACCAAATTGCAAAAAGAAGGCAACTCTAATCTTTTTTTCTTTAAGCATGCGTGTTGCTTGATAAATCTCTTCTACTTTGATGCCTTTATCCATGGCGTCTAGAATTTTTTGAGAAGCACTTTCTGCACCAACCCAAACTTCTTCTAATCCAGAATTGGCTAGTGCGTCTATAGTATCTTCTTTTAAAAGCAAATCAACCCTGCTTTGTATGTAATACCTTATTTTTAGCCCCCTTTTTTGCAATTGAATATTAAAATCCTGAATCCAATTTGGTTTAAGTCCAAAAATATCATCGCACATCCAAAACCGTTGAACATTATATTTTTTTGACAAAAATTCGATTTGATTTGCAATATATTCGGGCGAGTGTGAGTTGTATCGATTGCCATAAATGGGCTTGGCACACCAGTTGCATTTGTAAGGACAACCCCTAGTAGTGGCAAGGTTTAAAGTAAATTCTTGATTACTTTGTTTCCATATTTCTTTATAAGAATCGATAGTAACTAAATCCCAAGCAGGTAATGGCAAATCGTCGAGTTGCACCATAACGGAACGTTTGGAATTGACTTTAATTTCATTGTCTTTTTTATAAACAATTCCCAAAACAGTTTCTAAAGGAGTTTTGTTTTCCAGTGAATTGATGAGATCTAAAAGTGTGATTTCGCCTTCGCCTTGAATGATAAAATCGGCTCCTTTTTCTAAATACTCAGCATAATGATCGGTAGCATCTGAGCTTGAAACAATAACAATACAGTTATTTTTTTTTCCTAACTGAATCATTTCAAAACAAGCTGCACGCATATTGGTTAAGCACATTTTCGTTAGATAGTTAAAACCATCATCATAAATGACTAAATAGCAAGGTTTTTGTTGTTTTAAAATAGTAGAAATTGCCGCCGAACTATCGAGTAAATTAGTATCAAAAAGATCAACTTCATAATTGTTTTTTCTCAATAAAGCCGCAGCATAGAGTGTTCCCAAAGGCGGAAAAGGTGTTTTGTTCTTCCATTGCTTAGGATCAAGTTTATAATAGTAGGAATGTGAAAAAAGTATTTTAGACATATTCTTTCACAATATTGATGTTATAATTTTTGTAAACTTCTTCTAGTTTGTCATTCAAAGACGAGATAACCTTTTTTTGAAAATTAGATGGATGGTGTTTTGAAATGTTTTTAGTTGATTTTAAAGCAACATTAAAATCGTCTTCACTTAAAAAATCAAATTTAGTTCTCCATTTTTTTAATGTAATGGATTTCAATAAAAAGTCTATCGAATTTCCAAAGCCATTATTAAAAACAAACTCAATTGTTTTTGTTACTATGGTTTTTTTTATTTCTGGCACCGTATCTATATTGGTTTCAAATTTTGAAAAAAAGTCAGTAATCCATTTGTTTTTAGAGTAAAACTTTTCAAAAACTTGTTTTCCTTGCAACGGAATTAGTGTTTTTAGTTCGGTTGCTGTAAAACGATTTTTTTCTTCTATTTCTAATTGTTGGTCAGAGATGAAGTAGTTAACACAGAAGAATTTTCGAGAATTAAATAAAAATATTTTTTTGTAAAGCATTAATAAAGTTCGACATATCCACAATTTATTGTGTTTTGTTATAACAAAAAAATCAATATCACTTTCATTATCATAATATCCCTTTGAAAGTGATCCTGAAATTCCAACACTCTCAACAAAAGGAAATTTAGAGATAAACAAAGCTTGTTGATGTGCTTTTGGAGTAATTTTTTTGGCGTTCATATTGCCCCGAAGACGTTTAATTACGCTATCAAAATCACTCCCATAAACATAAAAACCGTCAATTTTAGTTAGAATTTTTTGGTCAATTAAATGGAGTAACTCTTTTTCAATTTCATGACTATCGTGATAGTTGGAGTAGCTATAAATTTCGTTTAGTGTGAGCGGATACCTAAAGATTGAAAAGTATAAAATGGTTTTAAGTGCTTCCAAGCCTTACAATTTTAAAAAATCAAATGTACTACTTCTTTTAAATTTAAAAAAATTCTATGTACTATTTTTTGCACGATAACCAATTACCATAGTATACTTCAGAAGTTATAACAATTCTAATTTTAAAAATGGTCTAATTCATTTTAAAATTTTACAATGGATAATGCTTACAATATATTGACTACAATTTATAGGGCTCTTATATATTGCTAATCGTTATTAGTCTGTTTTTAATTAAATAAAATTAAGACTATTATACTTTTTTTAAGGACATTTTCGCCAACTCTAATACCAATAATATTTATAAAAAAGTCCAAAAGTTTATGGTATAATGCCGATCACTTGTCCCTATAATTCCGGATAGTATGAAAACAGTCCTACCGAAGTTTCGGGATTATTGGACTGTATTGAATACATAATCGCTATAATTTCAACATTTAATAAATTTTAAAACAAACAGATTGTTAAAACTAAACATTTCAAATTAATCTATTTTATTTTGTTTGATTTGATATAATCTGAAGGTGTAATTCCCATTTTGTTTTTGAACGCATTATTAAAAGCAGATTTCGAATTAAATCCAACAATTTCGCTTACAGCTTCAATGGTATAATGGGAATATTCTTTATCAAGTAGTATTTTTTTGGACTCTTCAATTCTATAGGAATTAATAAAAGTTACAAAATTGCAATCTAGCATGTTGTTTAATATACTAGAAATGTAATTACTATTGGTTTTGAGTGCTTTTGCTACATCATAAATAGTCAAATCTTTTTGTAAAAAAACTTTTTCACTCTCAATATATTGAATCATTTGATTTTTTAAAAATTCTCTTTTTTCATCATTGATTGAGATTGTTTGCTTGTTTAGTTGATTTTTAACTTCAATTTCTATGTTGGCATTTTGAATATTAGTATTTTTTAATTCAACCGTAATTTGAGAATCTCGTTGAAAAAAAGTATAAATCATAATCAAAAGAAATGGTAAATAAACTATATATGGTGATGAATCTGGATTGAGAATAAAAAAACAGGCAACAAAAGATAGGTGTCCCAAAAGGAAAAACAAAATCCAATTTAGACTTATTCCAATTTCATAAGACAAAATGTTTTTTATTTGTTTTCGGTGTTTTATATACAGTAGAATAGTATGAATTAAATAATAAATGTTTAGTGCTACAAAAATTACTTTCAAACTAAAATAATTGGTGTAATCAAGATTTTTGCTTAGAGAATTATTTATTGAATGATCTAAATTTATGTAAGGATAAATATTAAAAATTAAAGATTGTAATGGAATAAAAAAGTGTGGTAAAACATCATTAACGCCTTTGTATTTTTTTATTACATCGGTTAAAGATGAGACATAAAAGTATATAATTACTGGTAACGACAACATTATAAAATAAAAAGTAATTTCAATAAAGAAAAAATAACTTTGAAAAAACGGATAAAATTCTTGTAAATATTGAAACAAGATGGCTATTAGTGCAAAGCAAAAAAACAAAAAGAATACTCCTAATATCTTGATGGAAATGGTACTATTTTTTTTAATAAAGAAAAACCTAATGCTCAAGAAAAGAGTTATTAGAATTGGGAGCATTAATAATATGATTTTCATGCTTAATTTTTATTTTATAAAAATAGGAATTTTTTTTTATCAAATTTATTTATAGGAATAATTTGTTTTTTTGTATTGATTTCAACAATCAATACTTAATTGTTTAAAATAGTGTCTGTGTTTTTTTAATAAAAATTATATTTTCGCTAACAATGTATTATCATTTGTACAAATGAGATAATAATTTTTTAACCATATTTGTTTATTCTTTATAAGTTCTTTTTGGCAAAAAATAATTTTGCTAAAAACAAGGCGAATTTAAGTATAAATTTTTTTACAATAAACTATAAATGTATCAAAAGAAAATGAATGTAAAATATATTAAATTCATGTTAATAATATGCTTATGGCCCTCTTTATTTTCAGGTCAAATATCTATTAACAATACAGGATATACCCTAAATCAGTTAGTAAATGGAGTTCTTGTTCCATCTTCTAGCGGAATTGTCATATCAAATGTTGTCTTTAATGGTGTATACAATGTTTCAAGTAGATATCAAGTAGGGCAATTTTCTACAGCCACTACAACATTAGCTCAAATGGGTTTTACTAGTGGAGTTGTTTTAACAACTGGTAGTACTGCCGAAATTCCATTAACGCTTGGAACAAACCCTGGTTCAGCGGCACAAATGTCAAGAAACTACTCTTCTTGCACAGTAGGCGAAGTTAGAAAAACAGGAACTTGTTCGACCATTGACAACGACTTATCGGTCTTATCTGATGGTATTAATTATTTTAATACTGCAATAATTGAGTTTGACTTTGTGCCAATTGAAGACAATATCTCTTTTAGATATATATTTGGTTCCGAAGAGTATTCAGATTCCAGTGGTTTTATAAATTATCAATGTTCTTCCTATAATGATAAATTTGGTTTTTTGATAAGTGGACCAGGAATAGTTGGCGGACAAGGTTTTACAAATGATGCAAAAAACATAGCTCGTTTAAATAATGGGTCACAAGTCTCTATCAATGCTGTTAATAGTGGAGTTGTTGGGTCAAGTGGAGGAGCACCATCTGCAAGTAACTGTATTTCAGCAAATTCAGGTTGGATACAAAATACGCCTTCTCCAGAGTTTCTGGGCACAATTGATGGCACACAATTAAATGGAAATACTAAAATTCTAACCGCAAATCAAACCGGATTAACACCTAATGCAACTTATCACATGAAATTAATTGTTATGGATATTGGGGATGGTGCTTACGATAGTGTTGTATATCTTGAAGCTGCGAGTTTTATTTCAGTTTGTAAAAAAGAACCTGTTTTAGGAGCAGTTAATAATCCAACATTGGTGGGAGTTGGCTCGTTTGAAACGATTAATCAAAATTGGCCTAATAACATTCAAAATGGGGCATTAGCATTAGATTCTAAAAATAAAGGTTTTGTTGTTTCAAGAATGACTACATCTCAAAGAGATTTATTAGTCCCAGTTTCGGGAATGTTAATCTATAATACAACGGAAAATTGTTTTCAATTATACAACGGAACTATTTGGAATTGTATAGCACCAACTTGCGTAGAATAAAAAAAATTTGGAATAACAAATTTAATTAATGAAATCGCCATTAACAGCAATTTTGCGAAAGCAATTGAATAATCTCAAGCACAGATAAAAACAACACAATAGTCAAATAAAATCCAATAATTAAAAAGCGATACCTCCTGCCAGTTGGTAACAGTTAGAAAACCGCTAAAAAAATAACTTTTACATATAAATTAAATAGAGATTATGAATAAATATTTATTAGTACTACCGATGTTATTATTTTCAATAGTAAATAATGCACAAGTTGCAATTGGAAAAGCAACTGTAAATGGAGATGGTTTATTAGATTTTCTAGATAATACAACAAATGGAATATTATTGCCAATTGTTACTACATTGCCTACAGGAAGTGCTGCAACAAATGGCACCTTGCTTATGGATTTTTCTGATAAAAAAATAAAAATGCGATCAAATAATCAATGGGTAGAACTTACAAAAACTTCTGGAGATGTTTCAACAGTTACTATAAATACTTCAAACGATATTGGTCAAGGAGTAATTATTGGGGCATCAACTTCATCAGCAAGTGGCGTTTTGGTGTTGGAGTCAACTCAAAAAGCTTTAATACTGCCTAAAATTTACAAACCTCATTTAAATGTTATTAATCCCTATCCTGGAATGATTTGTTATGATACTTACAACAATTGTCTATCAGTCTTTAATGGTTCTCACTGGTATTTTTGGAAATAATTATTAACAAAGCATTTGCGCTTTAAGTTTTATATAAATCATGTTATTTATTTTTGAGATTCCTACGGAATGACAACTTTCTACAAACTGCCCACGGCCAACTTAAATCAATGCGCTTCTAACCAATTTTTACCAAAACCCATTTCAAC
>JAIFLT010000166.1 GCA_020048955.1 Flavobacterium sp. | reverse complement strand
TATAAAAATGAATTGAAAAAATATCTAAATTTCTTGGGTACTTTTAAAATTGCTGATACTTGGAGTTGTGATGAAATAACAATTGGATTGTGGGACGACCAAATTCAAAAAGAACTTCAAGAAGCAGATTTGATAATCTTTATGCTATCTATTGACTTTTTTACTTCAAATTATATTTTAGAACACGAAGTTGCCACAGGAATTAATCTTATAAAAGCAGATGCTACCAAACAAATACTATGTGTAAAAGTAAGTGATTTTCCGGGCTTGGATATTATTAAAAGAGCAACGGTAAACAATGAGAAAACAACATTGCAACACAGTATTTTAAGCTTGGCGGATTATCAATACTTGCCTTATGGAAATATAAAGAATTTAATTACTGGCGAAAATCACGAAAAAATAATATCGCTAAAAGAACATTCAAAAGAAAGAACAATTGATAAAGCACTAACAGCTATTGCAAATAAAGTTTTAGAATTTTGTAATGACTAAAAGATTGCTTTGCTTCGTTCCTCGCAATGACTAAATAAACCAAAAACCCCAACTCAAACAAATGAATTGGGGTTTTTAATTTATAAAAAGTGAATTATTCCGCTTTTGGAGTAATTTTATTTTCTTCTCTTGGAGGTCTTGGCAAAAGTGCTTTTCTAGAAACTTTTTCTTTTCTAGTTTTAGGATCAACTCCTAAGTATTTTACCATAAACACATCACCCATTTTCACTACATCAGAAACATTTTCAGTACGTTCCCAAGCTAGTTCCGATACGTGAAGTAATACTTCGTTTCCTGGAGCTGAAGTATATTCTACCACCGCACCAAAATCTAACATTTTAATTACTTTCACTTCATAAGCTTCTCCCATTGCTGGTTTGAAGATGATAGAATCGATTTTAGCCAAAACTGCTGCAATTCCGTCTGGATCAGTTCCAAGGATTTCAACAACACCTTGCTCATCAACTTCGTTAATAACAATGGTAGTTCCAGTAGCTTTTTGTAATTCTTGAATTACTTTTCCACCAGGTCCAATTAAAGCACCAATGAAGTTACCAGGAATGGTTCTAGTGATAATTTTTGGAGCATGTTTTTTAACGTCAGCTCTTGGCGTTGCAATTGTTTCAGTGATTTTTCCTAAAATGTGCATTCTACCTTCACGAGCTTGACCTAACGCTTGTTCCATAATGTCATATCTCAATCCTTCAATTTTGATGTCCATTTGGCAAGCAGTGATTCCGTCTTTTGTTCCAGTTACTTTAAAGTCCATATCTCCTAAATGATCTTCATCACCTAAGATATCTGAAAGAACTGCAAAATTTTGACCATCGGTGATTAATCCCATAGCAATTCCAGAAACCGGTTTTACCATTTGAACTCCAGCGTCCATCAAAGCCATTGTTCCAGCACAAACTGTAGCCATAGAAGACGAACCGTTAGATTCTAATACTTCAGATACAATTCGAATGGTGTAAGGACAATCTGCAGGAATCATATTTTTTAAAGCACGTTGTGCTAAGTTTCCGTGACCAACTTCTCTTCTTGAAGTTCCTCTTAAAGGTTTAGCCTCTCCTGTTGAAAACGGTGGAAAATTATAATGTAAGTAGAATTTTTCTTCTCCTTGTTCTGATGGCGAATCAATTTGGTTAGCTTCTCTTGAAGTTCCAAGAGTTACTGTTGCCAGGGCTTGAGTTTCTCCACGAGTAAATAATGACGAACCATGGACAGAAGGTAAATAATCAGTTTCACACCAAATTGGTCTGATTTCTGTTGTTTTTCTTCCGTCAAGACGAATTCCTAATTCAAGAATTACGTTACGAACTGCTTCTTTATTAGTTTTATAGAAATATTTAGATACCAAATCTCCGTTAGCAGCCAATTCTTCTTCTGTAAACAAAGCTTTAACTTCTTCTTTTACTTCTGCAAATGCGGCACTTCTTTCGTGTTTAGCCGAACCTACTTTTGCAATTGCATAGATTTTATCGTATGCTGCTGCTTTTACTTTTTTGTAGATTTCTTCATTTTCTTTCTCACCTTCATAAGTACGTGTTTCTTTTTTACCAAAAGCTTCTTGTAAACGCAATTGAGCGTGAATTTGTACTTTGATAGCTTCGTGAGCAAATTTGATAGCTTCTACCATTTCTGCTTCAGAGATTTCTTTCATTTCTCCTTCAACCATGGCAACAGAATCTAAAGAAGCTCCAATCATCATGTCGATGTCAGATAATTCTAATTGAGTTCTGCTTGGGTTGATTACAAATTTACCATCAACACGTGCTACACGTACTTCAGAAATTAAGTTGTAAAAAGGAATGTCTGATACGGCTAATGCTGCAGATGCTGCTAAACCTGCTAAAGCATCTGGCATAACATTGTCATCATGCGACATTAATTGAATCATCACCTGTGTTTCAGCATGATAATCATCTGGGAAAAGCGGACGCAAAACACGGTCAACAAGACGCATGGTTAATACTTCGTTATCGCTAGGGCGAGCTTCTCTTTTGAAAAATCCTCCTGGAAAACGTCCAGCCGCTGCAAATTTTTCACGGTAATCTACCGTAAGAGGTAAAAAGTCTACAGCTGGGTTAGAAGTTCTTGCTGATACTGCTGTAGCTAAAAGCATACAGTCGCCACATCTAACAACAACCGAACCATCGGCTTGTTTTGCTAATTTACCTGTTTCGATTGTGATGGTTCTTCCATCACCTAAATCGATTGTTTCTTGGGTTACTTTTGGAATCATAAAAATTTAATTCGTTAAACTATTAGGTTAGTTGTGTTGTAGTTGTTGTGTAGTAGTTGTATGTAACCCAATGAAAAACCGAAACTTTTCTTATTTATATTCTTATTATTTTTAAAACAAAAAGAGGCGCAAAAGCACCTCTTTATATTATGTATTATTTTCTAATACCTAATTCTTTAATAATTTCACGATATCTGTTGATATCTTTTTTCTTCAAGTAGTCAAGAAGACTTCTTCTTTTACCTACTAAAAGAACTAATGAACGCTCGGTATTGTAATCGTGACGATTTTTTTTCAAGTGCTCCGTTAAGTGAGAGATTCTAAATGTGAACAATGCGATTTGCCCTTCAGCAGAACCAGTGTTTTCTGCTTTTCCTCCGTGTTTAGCAAAGATTTCAGCTTTTGTTTCTTTAGTTAAATACATTCCAATATTATATTAAATGATTATTATGTATGAAAAAGGACTTTCCTAATTCGGGTGCAAAGATAAAATTTAATTTTAAAATTCCAATTTTTTAAATACCAAAAAAAAAATCTTCCAACCTCCTACTTCCATCTTCCATCTTCCATCTTCCATCTTCCATCTTCCAACTTCCAACTTCCAACTTCCAACTTCCAACTTCCATCTTCCATCTTCCATCTTCCAACTTCCATCTTCCAACTTCCAACTTCCATCTTCCATCTTCCAACACCCAACACCCAACCTAAAAAAGCCTTGCAACTTCCTCATTTACAAACTCTAAAAATCGCTCATCGGCTTCGGTAAAAGGGTCAATTACATGACTATCAATGTCAATTTGACCAATATTGATTCCGTTTACAAACAAAGGAACCACAATTTCAGACTTAACTGTAAAGCTACAAGCAATATAATTATCTTGAGCCGATACATCAGGTACTACAAAATTTGCATTCGATTGGGCTACTTGTCCACAAATTCCTTTTCCAAATGGAATTACTGTATGGTCGGTTTCGGCACCAACATAAGGACCAAGATGTAAGGTTTTATTTTCGTGATTGGCAAAGTAAAAACCAACCCAATTATAGTAATTAACGTTATCAGATAAAAATTGGCAAAGTCGTTTAAGTTTTTCGTCTCTGCTCCCTTTTTCACTTGTAAGTAGGCTAATTACTTCTGTTTTTAATGCATCAAATTTCATATTCTATTCTTTTTTTGCAAAAGTAACCATTGTAATTTCTTACTTTTACCTAAAATTTGTTAAAAATTATATTTTGAAAGAATACATTGTTCAATTTAAACCATTTTTAGTTTTCTTAACTAAGTTTCTACTTTCTTATTTAGTGATGACGCTAATGTATCAAAGTTACCTAAAACAGTTTGATGAAAAGAAGTTTGAAGTAGATCACATTACCCAAATAGTTGCTAATCAATCTAAAACGACACTTTCAATTTTTGATGATAACTCCTATATTATGCCCAACTTGAAAGAAGCAAGTGTCAAACTCTATTATCATGATAAATGGGTTGCAAGAATTATTGAAGGTTGTAATGCCGTGAGTGTAATTATTCTTTTTATCAGTTTTATAATTGCATTTTCAGGAAGGTTAAAACATACATTAGTATTTATATCGATAGGGGTTTTAATTGTTCATTTTTTTAATGTGTTGCGAATTGCATTGCTTTGTATGGCAATATTTCACTTTCCAAAGTACGAGAATGTTCTACATAGTGTAATTTTTCCCTTATTTATCTACGGAATTGTTTTTTTACTTTGGGTAATTTGGGTTAATAAATTTTCTACTTATGCTAAAAAATCTGTTTAATAATAAGCTGAAATTAACAGCTGTTTTGTTTTTGATTAGTTTCCTAATTGCCATCAGAGCTTTTGAAGACACCCTTTTTTATGATCCATTACGTGATTATTATAAATTGAATTACAATAATCTGCCATTACCCAAAATAGATATCATAAAATTATTCTTTAGTTTAGGGTTTAGATTTTATTTGAATTCTATTATTTCTTTAGGATTACTTCGATTGATTTTTAATGATGCTAAAATTATTAAGTTCTCCATTTTTCTGTATTCTGTTTTTGGAATTATTTTGATGGTAAGTTTCTTTTTTGTTCTTTTAAAATTTGGAGAAACTAACAAAATGAACCTTTTTTACATAAGAAGGTTTATTATACAGCCTATTTTTATAATGCTTTTCATTCCGGCTTTCTATTACCAGAAAAAAATGAAGCAAGATTGAACCTAATCATAGGTATCAAGCATTTGAATTGTAAAGTTTTAACAAAGTTTTTAAAATAATTCTAATCAATTATCTACCTTTGCATTATGCAAATAAAGAAGAACGTAGCATTGCTTTTAGCTTTCTTTCTATTGATTTCCAATTCAGGATTGGCTTTCAATGTGCATTATTGTGGCGAAAAGATTGCTGCTATTTCTTCTGTTTTTTCTGATGAAGAAACGTGTAATATGTCCGTTAAAGAGGAAAAATCTTGTTGCGCAAAAAAAGAAATAGTTCCTAAAAAGTGTTGTTCAAACAAAGAAGTAAATCTAAAAGACAACTCCCAAAAATTTGCTTTCAAATCAATTTCTTTTGATTTTGATTTGTTTTTTTATACAACTTCTTTCAAGAAAATTTATTTTGCCTCAGTAAAAAGTTCTATTAAATCATACTACCTAGCTTATTATTGTGATGCCAATGCACCACCATTGTATCTGCTCTATTGCCAATACACTTTTTACGCATGATTTAATCCAAATTCATTAGGATTTCTACTATCTATTAGAAATCAAAATTTTATATGAATAACGATTAAATTTTTACTATGAAAAAAACAACATTATTCCTCATGTTGTTTGTTATTGCTACAACTTTTTCTCAAGAAAAATTAGAAGAAGTTAAAATAGATAGCAAACAAAAAGGAATAAAAAAATCACTAACAAAAATAGCCAATACATCAGTAGTTACAAGTAAAGAGTTGCTTAAAGCAGCTTGCTGTAATTTGGCAGAAAGCTTTGAAACCAATCCATCAATAGATGTCAATTTTTCTGATGCTTTGACTGGAACCAAACAAATAAAAATGTTAGGTTTAACTTCTCCCTATTTAATGATTACAGAGGAAAATATTCCATCAGTAAGAGGTGCTTCTCAGGCTTATGGTTTATCATTTACTCCGGGCACTTGGGTAGAAAGTATTCAAATAACAAAAGGCGCAGGAAGTGTTGTTAACGGATACGAAAGTATTTCGGGACAGATTAACACAGAACTTATTAAACCAATAAAAGACATCCCTTTTTTTCTTAATGTTTATGGTTCAACAGATTCTAGATTGGAGCTGAATACACATTTCAATAGAAAAATTTCTGATAATTGGGCTACAAGTTTTTACCTTCACGGAAACGCAAGAGTTGCAAAAAACGATATGAATCACGACCATTTTTTAGATAATCCATTAGGAAAACAAATTAATTTGGTCAATCGGTGGCAATATACAAATACAGAAACAGGTTGGGTTTCTTTTATTAATTTCAAATTTATGAAAGATGAAAAACAAACTGGTGAATTGGATTTCAGTCCAAAGAGAGATAAATTGACAACTAATTCTTGGGGTTCAGAAATTAACACAGAACGTTTTGATTTTACTTCCAAAATAGGATATGTCTTTGCAGCTATGCCTTATCAAAGTTTTGGTTTTCAAAATGCGTTTAGCAATCATAATCAACAATCTTATTTTGGATTAAATCAATATAACATCAAGCAACAGAGTTATTATTCTAATTTAATTTTCAATTCGATAATAAACAATACCATGCACAAGTTTGCAACGGGTTTGAATTTTACTTATGATAAATATGCTGAATTTGTAAACTTATCTGATGTGAGTCGAATTGATAATTCATTGGGGGCTTTCTTTGAATATACTTTTGATAACAACAATAAGTTCAGCTATATTTTAGGGGGTCGATTTGATTATCACAATAGACTAGGCGCTTTTTTTACCCCAAGATTGCACGTAAGATATAATCCATGGGAAAAATCGGTTTTTAGATTTTCTGCAGGAAGAGGCAAACGTGCTGCTAATATTTTTGCAGAAAATCAGCAATTATTTGGGAGTTCAAGAGTTTTTTCGATTTTGGAATCAAACGGAAAATTATACGGATTGAACCCTGAAATTGCATGGAATTACGGAATAAGTTTTACTCAAAACTTTCTGTTATTTGGTAAAAGTGCCGACATGACTTTAGATTTTTACAGAACCGATTTTCAAAATCAAGCTATAGTTGATGTAATGCAAAGTTCGCAACAAGTATTGTTTTACAATTTAAAAGGCGTTTCTTATGCTAATAGTTTGCAAATAGATTTTAATTATGAGATTATTAAACATTTCAATTTAAGAACAGCTTACAAATATTATGATATTTCAACCGATTATTTGTCGGGTAGTTTTCAAAGACCACTTCAGGCAAAGCATAGGTTTTTTGGTAATTTAGAATATGAAACCCATATCAAAGAAAAAGGTAAGCAGTGGAAGTTTGATTTTACATGGAACTGGTTAGGGAAACAGCAACTCCCAACAACAGCCTCAAATCCAGTTGATGATAGATTGCCAGAGTTTTCTCCATCATTTTCTGTCATGAATGCACAAATTACGCGAACACTTTCTAGTGTTTTTGAAGTTTATATTGGAGGTGAAAATATTGGAAATTACCGACAACAAAATGCAATATTGGGTGAACACAATCCTTTTGGAACGCATTTTGACACTTCTATAGTTTATGCACCAATTTTTGGTCAAATGTATTACGCAGGATTAAGATTTAAAATAAAATAATTATAAAAAATATCAAAGTATGAAGAACCTATTAATTGGAATGATGCTATTATTTGTAGCACTTTCAGCACAAGCTCAGGACAAAAAAAATAAAAATGCCAAATACGAAATTGAAGTTTTAGGCAATTGCGATTTATGTAAAAAGCGAATTGAGAAAGCTTCGTTTTCAGTAAAAGGTGTTAAAAGTGCCGAATATGATTTAGACAACAATAGGTTGCAATTAATTATCAATGAAGAGAAATGTTCTGTTTTAGATGTAAAAAAAGCGATAGCCAAGGTTGGGCACGATACAGATGAAGTAAAAGCTACTGATGAGGATTATGAAAATCTTCATGGATGTTGCCATTATGAAAGAAAATAGATTATTATTTTGATTTTTTTATAGAATGTACAAAGAATGAGAATTATGTTATTTTTAAGTCAAAAAAGCAAATAATATTGCTACATCAATAAATAATGGTTACTTTCACGTGCTCAAACTAAACTAACTTATTTTACATTTTTATGAATGATTTTGATTGGAAACAACTACTTAACCCAGAATTTTATATTCTATTAGAATTTGGAGGAATAAAAATTGGACTTTACGTTGTTTTATTTATAGTATTTGCCGAAACAGGATTGTTGGCAGGATTCTTTTTGCCTGGTGATAGTTTACTTTTCTTGTGTGGAATATACAGTCAATTGTTGATGAAAGAATTTTCAACTGGGAGTGATTTTCTGAATGTTTCTTTTCTTGCAGCCTTGGTTTCTGTAATGGGAATTATTGGTAACATGGTTGGTTATTGGTTTGGAAAGAAAAGCGGAAGTTATTTGTTTAAAAGAGAAGATAGCTTTTTCTTCAAGAAAAAATATTTATTTCAATCAAAAGAGTTTTTTGACAAATATGGTACTAAGGCAATTGTTTTTGCAAGATTTTTGCCAGTGGTAAGAACATTTGCTCCTGTAGTTGCAGGAATTGTAGAAATGGAAAAGAAGAAGTTTATGTTTTATAATGTCTTAGGTTCACTACTTTGGTCATTTACTATGATTTTTGCAGGACATTATTTATATGAATTGTTCTTGACACAATTTAATATTGATTTAAAACATTACATTGAATATATTGTTATCGGAATAGTTTTAATAACTACAATTCCGGTTTTAATGAAATTTTTGAAAAAGAGAAATTAAAATTAATTTACCAATAAAAAAATCCGTCAAGTTCTTCAACAAGACGGATTTTTTATTTGTTTTTTTATTAAATCATTTCAATTTCGGTTGATATTCCTTCATTCACTGAGAACATAAATATCGGAGATGCATTTTCAATAACAATTTTTTCTAAAAATATTTTAGAGGTTAATTGTTTATACAATTTTCCAAAAATCAATCGAGATGACTTTGTGGAAATTGTTACATTTTTAGCGTCAATTTTAACTACATCATTTTTTTTAACTGCTTCATTTATAAAATTATATATTTCAGCACTTTTTTCATCTGTAGCAATAACATTCCCAAATTTGGATAAAACTAAATTCATCATATATATTTTTTTTCTTTAGACATAATTTCCGTAAAGAAGTTATTTATTTCTAAAACTTCAGTGATTGGAAGTTTAACGTAAACAATTGTACCTTTCCAATAACTTGATGCAAATGTACTAACTTTTCCTTGAATATTTCTATAAATATATCCTTCGGTATGAATAATTAACTTTCCTTTAAGTTTATTAACTATTTCATTAATAAGCCACAACCCAGTTCCACAATGACCATTTTCTATTTTTGAAGATACTTTTCTCTGAAACGCAAGATTTAATAATTTAGTATTAGAATCAGTGTATTTTTCTTTCATTGTAGATAATATTCCTTCGGAAGTGTCTACTGAAATGATTTCAACTTTTGATTTATTTCCTTCTGCCATTAGTATTGATTTTTCGTCGTTTTCTGCATGGTAAAGAAAATTGGAAGAAATTTCAACTAAACAAGTTTTTATATATTCTATTATGTCAAAATTTTTATCTTTATAATAGTCGTGAATAATTTCATAATATTTATTACTCAAATCATCTTTACTTTTTATAACATCTCTGTTAATTGGATGTGGTGCTACAAAAAAATCGCTTTTTTGTAATGGCTTAATGTCGGCAAAAATTCTATCAACATCTTTCTTGTCATAATATGCTTTAATCAAATCATGTAAATGAAACTTAGAAAACAATATTGTTATTTCATCAATATTAGCAGATGGATTATCTAAACATTTGTTATCTAAGCTGTATGCTAGTATTTTATATATAACAAGTGAAGTTATTGAAGTAAAATCTTTTTGAGGGATTTTTATCTGAAAATCACAATTTTTTACTTCTTTGTTTTCAAGATTGAAAACAAAGTTTAATTTTAAAATTAAGCTACTAATATTGTTTTCATCATATTTACCATTGACATGAACTTGTTTCATTATTTTTTAAATTCTTTTTTAAATTTTTTTAACAAGTCATCTTCAAATTTTAGTTCTCTATTTCTGCTGTTTTGAGAAATTTCCAACAAATAATCTGAATAATTATGACAAATACTAATAATTTCATCTGATAGATATAAATAATTTTTTTTAGTTAGTATTTTTATTTTGTTTGAAGTTGTTATTAAATCGCTTTGAGATATTTGAAACTTATTTCTTGTTTCAGCTAATAATTCAAATAAGTTATTACAGCTTTTTGTGAAATTTTCTGCAAAAAATTTGTTTTTTTCAGATTTTAATTCATCTTTTAATTTATGATTTCTTTGGATAAAATATCCTGCAACCGCTATTAAAAGAGTATTAGAAAAGTTTAATTTTATAAAATTCCATATTTCTATTAAATATTCCATATTTCTTTGAATTATTTTCAAAAATAAGAAAAATCCATTAGCTATTATTATCTAATGGATTTAATTTAGTTTAATTACATCATTCCTGGCATTCCACCACCCATTGGCATTCCGCCACCAGCGTTTTCTTCTTTGATATCAATCAAAGCACATTCTGTAGTAAGAATCATTCCTGCAACAGAAGCAGCGTTTTCAAGAGCTACACGAGTTACTTTCTTAGGATCAATAATTCCTGCCTTTAACATATCAACATATTCGTCTGTTTTAGCATTATAACCATAATCGCCTGTTCCTTCAGAAACTTTTGCCACCACTACAGAACCTTCAAGTCCAGCGTTTTCAACAATTGTTCTTAATGGAGATTCTACCGCACGGAAAACAATTTGAATACCAGTAGCTTCATCAGCATTGTCTGCTTTAATCAATGATAAAGATGCTTTAGCTCTTAACAAAGCAACACCTCCGCCGGCAACAATACCTTCTTCTACAGCAGCACGAGTGGCGTGTAAAGCATCGTCAACACGGTCTTTTTTCTCTTTCATTTCCACCTCAGAAGCAGCGCCAACATATAAAACAGCAACACCACCAGCTAATTTAGCCAATCGTTCTTGCAATTTTTCTTTATCATAATCAGAGGTCGTTGTTTCCATTTGACCTTTGATTTGGTTCACTCGGTTTTTAATTAAATCGGCATTTCCTGCGCCGTTTACAATCGTTGTATTGTCTTTATCAATTGCAATTTTTTCGGCTGTTCCTAGCATTTCTAATGTTGCATTTTCAAGTGTGTAACCACTTTCTTCTGCAATTACAGTTCCCCCAGTTAATATGGCAATATCTTCCAACATAGCTTTTCTTCTGTCACCAAAACCTGGAGCTTTTACAGCAGCAATTTTTAAAGCACCACGCAATTTATTTACAACCAAAGTTGATAAAGCTTCGCCATCAACATCTTCTGCAATAATTAATAATGGTTTGCCAGATTGAGCAACGGGTTCTAAAACTGGAAGTAATTCTTTAAGAGAAGATACTTTTTTATCGTATAAAAGAATGTATGGATTATCTAATTCAACATTCATTTTCTCTGGATTGGTAACAAAATATGGAGATAAATAACCTCTGTCAAACTGCATCCCTTCTACTACATCAACATAAGTTTCGGTTCCTTTAGCTTCTTCAACAGTAATGACTCCTTCTTTTCCAACTTTTCCAAAAGCGGTAGCAATTAAATCGCCAATAACTTCATCATTATTTGCAGAAATAGAAGCTACTTGTTTTATTTTTTCTGAGGACGAACCCACTTCTTGTGATTGTTTTCCTAAATCTTTTACAATGGCTTCAACAGCTTTATCAATTCCGCGTTTTAAATCCATAGGATTAGCTCCAGCCGCAACGTTTTTTAATCCTTCTTTTACAATTGCTTGTGCTAAAACAGTTGCAGTTGTAGTTCCATCTCCTGCTAAATCGTTAGTTTTTGAGGCAACTTCTTTTACCATCTGCGCGCCCATATTTTCTAATGGGTCTCTTAATTCTACTTCTTTTGCAACGGTTACACCATCTTTTGTAACGGTTGGTCCTCCAAATGATTTTGAAATTATTACATTTCTTCCTTTTGGTCCAAGGGTTACTTTTACTGCATTTGCTAATGCGTCAACACCACGTTTTAAACCGTCACGGGCTTCTATATCAAATTTTATATCTTTTGCCATTTTAATTTTTGTTTAAAGTTATTTTGTTTAACGTTTAAAGTTATTTTTTTGTCTTTTGTTTTCAGGGATAAAACTTGAAACCTGAAACTTGAAACCTGAAACAAATTTTAGATTATTGCCAGAATATCATCTTCACGCATAATTAAATAATCTTTTCCATCAAGTTTTAAATCGGTTCCTGCGTATTTGCCATAAAGAACAATATCACCAACTTTTACAGTCATTGGCTCGTCTTTTTTCCCGTTTCCAACAGCAACAACAGTTCCTTTTTGAGGTTTTTCTTTAGCGGTATCAGGAATAATAATACCAGAAGCTGTTTGTGTTTCGGCAGCAGCTGGTTCCACAATTACGCGGTCTGAAAGCGGTTTAATGTTTAATGCCATAATTTGTATGTTTTATATTAATTAAAATTTTTAAGATTGCTATTATATAGTCAGAAATTGTGCCATGGGTTTAAAACTGACATTTTTTCAGTGAAGTTAATGAAAGTTGACAGATGGTAGGTCAATTTTTTTAAGGGGTTTAAATAGGAGAAAGTTTAATGGGTTGAATTAAGTTTGTAAAAAAAAAATCCCGTTCTCGTTTTTTGGAACAAGACGGGATTTTTTTTATAAAAGTATTTCTTATTTTTTCGCTGGAGTTGCTGGTGTAGTCTCCGGTTTTGAATCAGTAGCAGTGCTATTGGTTGGAGTTGCTGCTTTGTCCGTTTTAGGAGCCTCGGTTTGTGGCGCGGCTGGTTCAATTAAACTTTTGTTATCGCTTAAACTTCCTGTAAAACTTAAACTAGATAATAAAACTAAAGTAATTAAAGAACCTGCTAAAACCCAAGTACTTTTGTCTAAAAAATCTGTAGTTTTTTGTACGCCACCCAATTGTTGCGAACCTCCAATAGCAGAAGATAAACCTCCACCTTTAGGGTTTTGAACCATAATTACTATGATTAATAAGAAACAAACGATTGTTATTAATACTAAAAAAATTGAAAATGTGCTCATTGCTTAATTATTATTGTTTTGTTGTAAATTCTTAATATCCGAAATTCGGTCTGCAAAGAAACTACTTTTTTCTGGATATTTCAAAATTAATATTTTATATGCTTGAATTGCTTTTTGATATTTCCTTTGTTCTAGGTAAACTTTTGCCAAAGTTTCGGTCATTAAATAGGATTTATCCTCAATAACTGTTGATACAATAACTGGTGTACTGTCTCTGTTTACAGGCGGTATTTTTGGATTTGATTCTATAAATTTATCTATAATTTCCAGTTTTTTCATTCTTGAAATTTCAGATTCTGTAGGCGTTTCTTTTCTCTCAATTGGTTTTAATCTTGAAAGTTGTAACCATTCTTGAAAGGAATGTTTTTCTTCTTTTGTAAATTCTAAAGGTTTTCCTATTTCTAATTTTTCTTTAAAATCTTCTTCTTGAGGTGATGCTTTAGCAATTGAATATAGTATTGATTGTTCTAAAGTATTAACTGTTTCTGTAGTGATTGAATTTTCAACAATTTCAATACCTACTACATCAATATTCAACAATTCGGCAACTTTTTGGTCATACAAACCATTTTGCACCGTTACAAAATTAACAGATGTTATAAAATCAAATAAAATAGATCTATCTGAAGTAAAAGCTGCTGCTACCTTTAATGCATTATTATATTTAAAACTGTCTTGATTGTATAAATGTTTTAATCGCAAAACTCGAGCACTTTGAAAATAGGGAAATTCCTCGATAATTTTTTCCAAAGCAGTATTGTGTCGCTCATTAATAGCGTCGGGTTTATTGATTAGGTATGTATAATCAGTTAAGTTCAATTTTGTTAGTTTTCTGTTACCATTTACCAGTTTTTAGGTAGTAGTTACAAGTTATTAATTTTAGTTTCTGATTATAAATTTATAAATTTAATTGCAAACTGCGACTGCAACCTGCCAACAGTAATTTTACCATTTAGCAAGAGATTCATTAAAAATGTCTTGTGTTATTCTTGTAAAAATTTCATCTAAATAGGTATTCAATTTTGCACCTGTTGGATTTTCAGAAGCATCAAAATCAACAAAAAATGAAAAAGTCTTTTCAAAATTATCGGCTTCTTTGTTTTTATTTACAAATCTAACATTAACGGTAATAGATAGTCTGCTTTGAGCCGCTTTTTGATCTGCCGTAGCTGTCATTGGAGTGATATTATATTGAGTAATTTCACCTTCATACATTAAATCACCTCCAGAAATTACTAAATTTAAGTTGGTTTGGTTTTGTAATATTTCTTGGAGTTTAATAGTAAAAGTTCTCTCAATTCCGGGCTCTATTAAAGGGGCATTATTTTGAAAATAGTTCACTTGAACCGTTTTTGCATCAATGGGTCCTGTACCAGTAAAATTATAGGCACCGCAACTATGTAAAGTTATGGCAACCAGAAGGATTAGTATGTGTTTAAGTTTACTCATTAGTAATATAAAAAGTCAAAGATATATTTTTTTATTTCAATAAATGTTAATCCTATTATAATGAATTACAAATCATATTGTTTGATTTTTCGATATAAAGTTCGTTCAGAAATTCCTAATTCATCGGCGGCGGCTTTTCTTTTTCCTTTGTTTTTTTCTAAAGATTTTTTAATGAGCTCAATTTCTTTTTGTTCCAATTTTAAAATCTCTTCTTCCTCAACAGTTTCTGCAAATAAGTAGTTGTTGTCGTCTTCATCATCTTCAAATTCTTCTTGCTCAATTTCTTCAGCTTTAGGTATTATTGCATTACGTGGTTGTTCCTCAAAAAACGTTTCCTCATCAGATTTTCCATAAACTTTCTGAATCAAATTTGGATTGATGTCTTGCACTTTAGATCCATTTTTCATCAATTCTAAAGTCAATTTCTTCAGGTCATTCAAATCACTTTTCATGTCAAAAAGCACTTTGTAGAGAATATCTCTTTCGGTAGAAAAATCATTTTCAGCTTTTTTTCCACCAATAACACTCGGTAATTGACTTCCTTCTTGAGGTAAATAAGACAGTAATGTTTGAAGAGAAATTTCTCGTTTTGTTTCTAAAACCGATATTTGCTCTGCAGAATTTCTAAGCTGGCGAATATTGCCACTCCATCTGTAATTTTGTAAATATTTAACCGCATCATCATCAAGTTTTATGGCGGGCATTTTGTATTTGTGGGCAAAATCGGAAGCAAATTTTCTAAACAATAAATGAATATCTTCTTTACGTTCTCGCAATGGCGGAAGTCCTATTTCAACAGTGCTTAAACGATAATATAAATCTTCACGAAACTTTCCTTTTTCTATGGCATCAAACATATTTACATTAGTAGCCGCCACAATTCTGACATTGGTTTTTTGAACTTGAGACGAACCTACTTTTATAAACTCGCCATTTTCTAAAACACGTAACAAGCGAACTTGAGTGGTTAAAGGTAATTCACCCACTTCATCAAGGAAAATAGTTCCGCCATTAGCCACTTCAAAGTAACCTTCACGTGCGTTATTTGCACCTGTGAACGAACCTTTTTCGTGTCCAAAAAGTTCACTATCAATGGTTCCTTCTGGAATGGCGCCACAGTTAACCGCAATATATTTTCCGTGTTTTCTGTGTGAAAGCGAATGAATAATTTTAGGAATACTTTCTTTTCCAACGCCACTTTCACCCACAACCAACACCGAAATATCAGTGGGTGCCACCTGAATGGCTTTTTCTACCGCACGATTGAGTTTTGGATCATTTCCAATAATTTCAAATCGTTGTTTTATAGATTGTACTGTTTCCATTTAATGATGTTTAAAAGTTTCAAGTTTAAGGTTTTAAGTTTCTTCGCAAGTGAAAAAGGAAGAGGTTCATAATCTTTTATTTCAAACTCTTTTTTATAATTAGTGAACTAAAAAGTTCTTTTAATTCGTTGTATTGATTGTCTTTTAGGTCAGCTTTTCTGATAACTTTCGCAAATTTTTTGTCTATGTAAATTAAAAACCAACTTTTTTTTTCAACAATTTTAAAAATGTCTTTCCAAAAATATTTCATATTGAACGTTTCTCCATTATCTTCAATAAATTCATTGTTTAATTTAATGTTTATGTTTTCTTTTAGTTTTGGATTTTCTAAACTTTTTTTAGTAAATCTATAAATCCTAAAAATAATTAATGATGGAAATAAAATACTAAAAGCATAAAAAGGTTTCAATGAATTAAAAATATATGCTCTGTTATTAGAAATAAGGTATCCTAAAGAACTAAAAATAAAAATTAACAGAGTGAATGAAATAATAATTACAACAAATGGTTTTCGAATTATCATGTATAAATTCAATCTAAAATAATCTTTGAAAACATAATTTGGTTTTATAATAATCTCTTTTGTCATTTCCATATAATTTTTAACGGTGTTTGAAGTAATCTCGTATTTATTTTATTGACCAAAAATTTGTGTAATTTGTTGTAATAAAGATTAATTCATCTCACTCAAACCTAACATATTCTTAAAATTTCGTAGTTTTCATCTTTCTTGTAATAATATTAGATTGCATCAGTCATAGGATTATAATTTGTGAAAATTTGTGTAATTTTTGGTAAAATTAATTCATTTCAGAAAAGCCAATAGCTTCGCCAATCAAAGTGCCGCTGGTGCAATTGGTGATTTTTACATTAACAAAATCGCCAACTTTGTAATGCTCTTTTGGAAAAACAACTGTAATGCTTTGTGAATTCCTTCCTGATAAATCATTCTCCGATTTTTTAGAGGTTTTTTCAACCAAAACTTCCACCGTTTGCCCCACAAATTCTTGAGTTCTAAAAGCGCTATGTGTTCTTTGCAAATCAACTATTTCTTGTAATCTTCTTGCTTTGGTTTCTTCAGGAACATCATCCTCCATTTTTCTTCCAGCCAAAGTTCCAGGACGTTCAGAATAGGCATACATATATCCAAAACTATATTTTACATAGTCCATTAAACTCAAAGTGTCTTGATGATCTGCTTCTGTTTCTGTTGGAAAACCTGCAATCATGTCTTGCGTTATACAAACATTTGGAATTATTGATTTGATGTTGTCAATCAATTTCATGTATTCTTCTCGTGTATGAAGTCTGTTCATTTCCTTCAATATTCTATTACTTCCCGATTGAACAGGTAAATGAATATGCTTACAAATATTTGGATATTTTGCAATGATGTGCAGCACTTCTTCGTGCATATCCTGTGGATTGGAAGTCGAAAAGCGAATCCGCATTTTAGGAAAACCAACAGCCACCATTTCTAACAACTGTTCAAATTTAACAGCAGTAGCTTGTTGCATTTCGGTTGATTTATCAAAATCTTTTTTCAGTCCGCCACCATACCAAAGGTAACTATCCACATTCTGACCTAAAAGTGTAATTTCTTTATATCCAGTAGCCCAAAGCTGCTGAATTTCTGTCATAATGCTTTGTGGCTCTCGACTGCGTTCACGACCTCGAGTAAATGGTACCACGCAAAAAGTGCACATATTATCGCAACCACGTGTTATGGAAACAAACGCAGAAACACCATTAGAGTTCAATCGCACAGGCGAAATATCACCATAGGTTTCTTCTTTAGATAAAAGTACGTTAATAGCATCGCGTCCATCTTCAATTTCGGCAAGTAAGTTGGGTAAATCTTTGTAAGCATCAGGACCAACAACCATATCCACAATTTTCTCTTGTTCTAGAAATTGTTCTTTCAATCGTTCTGCCATACAGCCCAAAACGCCCACTTTCATTTTAGGATTAATATCACGTTTTACAGCGTTGTATTTCTCTAAACGTTTTCTAACAGTTTGTTCAGCTTTATCACGAATAGAGCAAGTATTTACCAAAACCAAATCAGCTTCTTCTAATATTTGTGTAGTATTATAACCTTCATTTGTAAGTATAGAAGCTACAATTTCACTATCAGAAAAGTTCATAGCGCAACCATAACTTTCAATATAAAGCTTCTTTGTGTTTTCGGGTTTATTTTCTAAAACAAGACTTTCGCCTTGTTTGCTTTCTTCGACAATTTTTTCCATAGTCACTTTTAAAAGTGTGTTACAATAAGAATGCAAAGTTACAATTATTTGAATGAATCTGACAAGATGTCAGATGAAGAATTAACAGTATTTTATCAAGGAGCTAAAGAGTAATAGGTTTCCATTCACAATTATTTTTACTTCTAAAAAAATAAAAGTCCTTTTGATTATTTGTAAGAAAAAATAAATATCTTTGGTTGCTAATAAAGTGAAAAAAACCTTCGCCAATCTACCCATTTTTAGGTGCATATACGAAAGTTTGTATCGACTATATACAAGTTATGCCTCATTGTAGAGCGACACCGTAAACAAACAACATAATGGAAGAAACTTACCAACTTTTAATTGAATTCAAGACAATACATCCTTTGAGATTTTGGACAGCTATATTTATTGCGACAACTTTAATGATATATTTTGTTTGGAGATTTACAAGGAAAAAACAAAAACCAAAAATTGAAAATTTAGGAAATCAAAGTAAAACATCTACAGTAATAGCAGAGAAAGAAACTTTTAAACCAAAACTTGAGTCAAAAAAAGAAAAAACTACATTAGAAAAACCACAAACTAAAGTATTTGATGAAAATTCTGTTGAAGATAACTCAAATGTAAATGAGCCAAAACCTATTTATGTAAAGCCGGCAGAAGTAAAACAGGAAAAAGTAATTCCTAAAGTTGAAACATTTGAAGTTAAGCCAAAGGCTAAGCCAAAATCCGAAGAACAACTTCCCAAAGCCAAAGAAGAAACAGCAAAATCGAAAGGTAAAATTGACTTTGTAAATTATGATATTTCCAAAGTTCAAACACCAAATTCATATCCTATTTTTCGTTTCCCTAAAAAAGGAACAGTTGTAAGAAGCTTTAGATTCGGAAACACAAAACGAAGAGGATTTAAAGAAGAATCGTTTCAAAAATCTATTGAACAATATTTTGGAAAAGACTTTACAGTTTTAGGAAATATAAGACTAAACACAGGAAAAGAAACACGACCGTTTGAGCCAGACATTGCAATAGTTGATAAATCAAATTCAAACCTTAGAATCGATATTGAAATTGACGAGCCTTATGCAGGTCTTACACGACAGCCTACACATTGCAAAGGAGAAGACGTTAATCGAGACATCTATTTCATTGACAGAGGTTGGATAGTTATTAGGTTTTCTGAGTATCAAGTTCATTTGCAAGAAAACGACTGTTTGCGATATATTGCAGAGACAATAAAGTCAGCAATTCCAAATTATGAAATACCAAGCCAATTGTTAAATCAACCCTCATTACAGGTTGAAAAACTTTGGGATTTAGTACAAGCTCAAAAGTGGGAAAAAGCAAAATATAGGGAACAATATCTTAATCATACATTTCAATCCATTGAAGAACAAACCGAAACTATCGAAAGAGATTTTGACGAACAAGAATTCAAGGAAGAGCAATTAGTCAAACCAACTTTAATCGGAGAAGTTGACGACAAGAAATCTATAGCATTTAATCTTAAAAATAAGCATCCAAGAGACAGCAGAATTAAGTTCTATCCAGAACCTCATATTTATACAATTGACAATACTCCTGCTCCATCGGCAAGCACAATAATAGCAAAATTCTTTCCTGAATTTGACTCTGTATATTGGTCAAATAGAAAAGCACCTGAATTAGGAATGACACCTATTGAAGTCGAGCTAATGTGGAAAAACAAAGGAGAAGCCGCTGCAAAAGACGGAACATTTCTACACGAACAAATTGAGAATTTTTATTTAGAGCAGGCTTATGAAAGAACCGAAGAATTTCATTTATTTGAAAATTTTGTAAGTGAACATCATCATATTAAGCCTTTCAGAACTGAATGGAGAATATTTGACGAACATCACCACATAGCTGGTACAATTGACTTAATTTCCGAAAACGGAAATGGTTACGAAATGTACGACTGGAAAAGAAGTAAAAAAGTTGTTAGTTCATTTAATGGAGAGCCAATAAAAAATAATCAATGGCAAAGCGGTGTAGGACAACTTGCAGACATTGATGACACAAGCTATAATCGTTATTGCTTACAACAAAGTTTATATAAGTACATTCTTGAAAAAAATTATGGTTTGACTGTTTCAAAAATGTTTCTTATTGTGCTGTATCCCGACTACGACAAATATTACAAAGTAGAAGTACCATACATGAAAGACAAAGCAGAATATATATTAAAAACACTTTAAAAAAACAACGAAGGCATAACAGCAGCAGCAAAAATGGCGGGGTTTGGGCTTAATTTAAAGTTGGTTTTGTACTTGCAAAGTCAGTGTTTAACCGAAAGTTTAGGCTTCCTTAATCCGCCACTTTGGGCTTAATTTAAAGTTGGTTTTGTACTTGCAAAGTCAGTGTTTAACCGAAAGTTTAGGCTTCCTTAATCCGCCACTTCTGCAAGCTGCAAAACGTTAACAGCAATTTTGCCAAAAAATCCGTAAATTCAATAACTTAAAATAAAAATGATAAAAAATATTTTATTAGGTATAAGTAGACACCCAAAAAGATTCTTATTAGCTATTGCATTTGGATATGCTACTCTATGGACAGTTTTAGAACCAATTTTTTCGATACTTGATATAAAACCAAAGGGTTATAATTGTTGCTATTTAATAGCTTATATATTGGTAAGTATATTTATTGCCTTTTTTGTAATTTATCCTAAAAGTAAAGTTAGTTTTCCTCTAAAAAACACAAATACAAAAGTTGAAATAGAATTTGGAGACTTATTTGCGTCAAGTGGTCATAAAGTAATTTCTGCAAGTGAATATTTTGATAGTAAAATTGGTAAACCAGTTTCTCCAAATAGTCTACAAGGAATTTTTATTAACAGAATTCTTGGTGGTCATACAGATATTTTTGATAATGCTGTTAATACTCAATTATCTGGTAAAGAAATAGAAACAGTTAATAGAGTTGATGGAAAAACATTAAAATATGAGATTGGGACAACTATTACAATAAATCATAACCAAAGTTTATATTTTGTTTTTGCTTTAACAAATACTGATAATGATTGTAATGCTAACAGCACGCCATCATTAATGTTAAAAGCATTAGATGGTTTATGGAATAAAGTAAGAATTGAAGGAAATGGAACAGATATAAACTTACCTCTTATAGGAAATGGACTTTCGAGAATTGGTTTACCTCAAACACAATTATTACAACTTACTCTTATTTCATTGTTAAAATCGGTAAAAGAAAGAGATTTAAGTTCAACAATAAGAATAATTTTAACGAAAGACGTATTTGAAAAAATAGATTTAGAAATAATTAAAAATAATTGGAAATAAAATGGCATACAGAAATGGTACATATATCGCATTTCACGCAAATGGAACAAATGTTCCAATAGATTCTGATATAAAATATTACAATTTAATAAAAGCGTGGACAGCAAAAACAGATGATGATTTTGCTATAATTAATAGTCATGATAAAACATCGGCAGTAAGAGATACAAGTTTAAAAGAAACATTAAGAAGACGATTAAAAGAAAGGCTTTCAGTTAGTAAGAACTTGGTTTTAATAATTGGAGAAACAACCAAATATGATACGGATTGGATTCCATTTGAGATTGAATATGCAGTTGACAATCTCGATTTACCTTTAATAATTGTATACACGGGATTTGACTATATTCTATCTCCAAGTGAATTATCTAACTTATGGCCAAAAGCATTGAAAGATAGGATTGAAAATAAAACTGCAAATGCTATACATATTCCGTTTAAAAAAGAACCTTTAAAAGAAGCAATAAATCAATTTAACTTAAAAAACAAACCAAAAACTTCTTTAAGCTACTATTCAAGAGAAGCATACAAAACATTTGGTATTTTAAAATAAAAACTGCTGGTAACCGTTTGGCAATATGGCGGGTTTAGGGCAAAATTTAAAGTTGGTTTTGTGTCTGCGAGTTCAGTCATTAAGCGAAAGTGCTTGATGAAGTACGAATGTACAATAGAGCCTTAGCAGATAGTGAAGTATAGAAACTTTATAAATTGTAAGCTAGAAAAGCAAGTCAAAAAAAAAGACTTGCTTTTTTATTTTCTATCTTTGCCAAAATAAATAAAGAATTAATGAGCAAGAAATTAATATCGTTTGATTGGGCAATAAAAAGACTTTTAAGAAACAAAGCTAACTTTGTTGTACTTGAAGGTTTTTTGAGTGAACTTTTGTTTGATAACATCAAAATTGAACAAATTCTTGAAAGTGAAAGCAATCAAGACTATGATGATGACAAATTCAATAGAGTAGATATTTTAACTAAAAACTCTAAAAATGAATTGATTATCATTGAAATTCAAAGCACTTATGAAATTGATTATTTTCATAGAATGGCTTATGGAACTTCTAAAGCTATTTCGGAAAACCTAAAAAAACGAGAAAAATATTCAGAGATCAAAAAAGTAATTTCAATAAACATCGTTTATTTTGATTTAGGTCAAGGACAAGATTATATTTATCGAGGAAAAACTGACTTTAAAGGATTGCATCAAAACGATATTTTAGGACTATCCGAGAAACAAAAGCAAACATTTGTAAAACAAGAAGTTGCAGATATTTTTCCGGAATATTATTTACTAAAAGTAAATCAGTTCAACGATGTGGCAAAAGACACGCTTGACGAATGGGTTTACTTTCTAAAAAACAGTGAAGTAAAAGACAATTTCAAAGCCAAAGGTTTAAAGGAAGCCAACGAAGTTTTAGACATTATGCGTCTTGAAAAAGAAGACCAATATGGTTATAACAGATATTTAGACAGTTTGCACTTAAAAGCAAGTGAGGTTTTTTCTCTACAAAGTGAAGCGGAATTTCAAGTTAGAGAAGATGAAAAATTAAAAAACACAATTGAAATTGCTTTAAACGCAATAAAAAATGGTGCAGAAAATGATTTTATATCAAAAATAACAGGATTGACAATTGAAAAAATACAGGAATTGAGACTCGAGAGCTCTGCTCGAACAGGCGAAGCAAA
>JAIFLT010000043.1:20609-36482 GCA_020048955.1 Flavobacterium sp. | reverse complement strand
ATGAATCAGTTCAAATTCTAATTTAGTGTTTGGATAAAAAACTAAAATATCTTCCTCACCAAAATTAAATGTAACAATCTCTTCCGATTTAGTAAATTCTAAATGCCAATTTTCATTGGGTTTACCAATAAAAACGCCATCATAACCATTGTGATTTTCAAAACCACCAAGTAATTCCAATCCTAAAATATCAATATAAAAGGATTTGAGTTGTTCTAAATTGTTGGTATGTCTTGCAAATCTGAAAGTCATATTTTCATATTTCTAAAATCAAAAATCGTTAATCTTCAATCGTTAATCTACTCCGCCAATTTATCCAATGCATATTCAATCAAAGCATCAACCGCTTTGTAGGGATCTTCGCTAAAAGTTCCAGTGGCACGATTAGCAATAATAGCGTTTAATGATAAACATTCGTGCCCAAGTAATTTTCCTAAACCATAAATGGCTCCGGTTTCCATTTCAAGATTGGTCATTTTGATGCCTTCAAATTCAAATTTATCCATTTTACTGTTCAATTCTGTATCTTGAATACCTAATCGCAATACTCTTCCTTGTGGACCATAAAATCCGCCAGCAGTTCCAGTAAATCCTTTATAGATTTTGTCACTTTCTAAACGTTTTTCAAGAATTTCACTTCCTTTAATTATATACGGACGCCCTTTTTTCATATCCCAATTGGTTTGAGCAATAAAAGCGTCTTCCATAGCAGTTTCTGAAATTTCATCAATCAAATAGGAGCGAAGCATATTGTCTAATCCCAATCCGTATTGGCTTAAAACAATACTATCGCATGGAATATCGGCTTGCAACGAACCCGAAGTTCCAATTCGAACAATGTTCAACGAAGTTAATTCTTCTTTGACTTCACGAGTTTTTAAATCGATGTTAACCAAAGCATCCAATTCATTCATAACAATGTCAATATTATCAGGACCAATTCCTGTTGAGATTACAGTTATTCGTTTTCCGTTGTAAATTCCGGTTTGGGTTTTGAATTCACGTTTTTGTTGCGAAAACTCAATGCTTGAAAAATGTTTGGTAATTTTTTCTACTCTATTCTGATCACCTACAAAGAGAATATCTTTTGCAATATGCTCCGGTTTTAGGTTCAAGTGATAAACACTTCCGTCCGGATTCAATATTAATTCTGATGATGCAATCATTTTTTTTTTAGATATTGTAATGTTGTATATTGTATATTGTATTGTTGTATATTGTAATGTTGTATATTGTATATTGTATATTGTATTGTTGTATAATGATTTTAGTAATTTTACAATGCTTTTTTTAAATTTAAACATCTTATTTTAGAAGAATAGAGCAATATACAATATACATTTCTACATCATACAATAAGAATTAGCCTCCAACTCGTTTTGTTTTAAATCCTTTGTCTTGTAATAATTTCATTATTTTATCGCGATAATTACCTTGAATGATAATTTCGCCGTCTTTAAAAGTTCCACCAACAGCGAGTTTGTTTTTTAATTCTTTGGCTAATAATTTAAAATCTTCTTCTTCGCCTTCATAGCCAGAAATTATGGTAGTAGGTTTACCTTTTCGTTTTTCAAATTTACAAATCATTGGTTCTTTTTGAACGAATAATTCGTGCTCTTTTTCCTCAACAATTTCGGGTTCATTAGAAACTTCGTGGTCTGGGAATAGTTTTTTTAATTGTTCTTGTAAGTCCATAGTTGTATAAATTCCAATAATTAAATTCCAAATACCAAAACAAAACTAAAAGATTTGTTGAAATTGAAAAATGAACAATCGAATAGTTTGTTATGTTCTTTTCATTTTAATTGGATTTTGCCTGGTGTCAAAAATATGAGAAACTAATATCATCTTTTTGATTTTATCAATCCAATAAATAATTTTGTGATTTTTATAAACTAAGTAGCGGTATTCTTGAACCCTATCTGATAATAATTCTTCTTTTTGTCCTATGAATGGATTTTTACTTAGCTTAAGTGATTCATTTATAATTCCTTCAACTAATTTTTGAGCTATTTTAACCCCAGCGTTAAAATTATAATATTCAAAAATATCGGTCAATTTGTCTTCTGTAAATAGAGTTCAATATACTTCTAACTCCATTTTTGGAATTTGGTTTTTAAATCAGTAGCCAAAGTCAAACGACCATTTATTGCATCATCTAAAGACTGATCAATATCAGCATTGAAATTTTCAAGCTCCATTGGTTTCATTTCTTTCATTACTAATGCAGCTTTTTGCTTGTGAAGTAATTTTTCAAGACCAATAACTATTTCCTCATTTTGAAGCCGAAGAAATTCCTGTATGAAAGTTAATTTTCGAGTTTCTAAATTCATTTTTATTAATTTAAACAAATGTAATAATTTTTCTTATACCTCTTTATCTAATAAATTCATAGAATCAGTTTCATCAGTGTTCTGTTTTATTAAAAATAAAAACTTCTTACACCTTTTTCTTCAATCCCAGTTCTACTAATCGTTCATCCAAATATTCCCCAGCCGTGATATCCTCAAACGCTTTTGGATTATTCTCATCAATGCACTTTTCCAAACAATTCAATGGCATATCGCTCACAGGATGCATGAAGAAAGGAATAGAATATCTAGAAGTATTCCATAATTCTCTAGGTGGGTTTACCACTTGGTGAATCGTTGATTTCAATTTGTTGTTAGTATGTCTTGATAACATATCGCCCACGTTTATCATCAATTCGTCGGGTTGTGCCATAGCATCAATCCATTCGCCATCATGATTTTGCACTTGCAATCCTTTGCCCTGCGCACCCATTAAAAGCGTAATCAAATTAATGTCGCCATGAGCAGCAGCTCGCACCGCACCATCTTTTGGTTCATCGGTAATGGGGGGATAGTGAATAGGTCTCAAAATGGAGTTTCCTTCTTTAATGAAATTATCAAAATAAAATTCGTCTAAACCAATGTAAATTGCCAAGGCACGCAACACATAAACACCTGTTTTCTCGAGCATTTTGTAGGCCTCTTTCCCCACTTCGTTAAAGTGTGGCAATTCGGTAACCGTAACATTATCAGGATATTCGCTAGCATATTTTGAACCTTCAGAAACGTATTGTCCGAAGTGCCAAAATTCTTTTAAGTCGCCAGCCGAACGCCCTTTGGCATGTTCTTTTCCAAAAGAAACATAACCCCGTTGACCGCCAATACCTGGAATTTCATATTTTTCTTTTACTTCAAGAGGAAGAGTAAAGAAATTACGCACTTCAGCATAAAGATTTTCCACTAATTGGTCATCAAGAAAGTGACCTTTTAACGCTACGAAACCAATTTCTTCGTAAGCTTTTCCGATTTCATTTACAAATTTTTGTTTACGTGCCGGATCATCCGACAGGAAATCACGTAAGTCAACACTAGGAATTTGTTGCATTTACTAAAACTTTTTTGTTAATAACTAAAACTGGATTTACACCAATCATAGCTACAAATGTACTAATTTTTTAGTTTGGTGGAGTAGAAGTTGTTGACAAATATTTATTGGGCAGTTTCAAGTAATCAAAGAATTTTTAAAATTTTTCTAATTTATTCAATCTGTGTTCAAAAAAAAACCATGACTTTCAGTCATTCTATTAAAGTACGAGAATTATCAAAAAACAATCAAAATAGCAAACAATTCCGCAAAAAGGTTAGTGTAAAAGAATCCTTTTTTTATATTTTTGCAATCGTAAAAAACAATCAAAATAGCAAACAATTCCGCAAAAAGGTTAGTGTAAAAGAATCCTTTTTTTATATTTTTGCAATCGTAAATAAACAATCTCATGAACTTTGATAGAAAAGAATTGTCCAATATTCAATTGTTGGATTTATATAAAAAACTACTAAAACCCAGATTAATAGAAGAGAAAATGCTTATTCTTCTTCGTCAAGGTAAGGTTTCTAAATGGTTTTCAGGTATTGGTCAAGAAGCTATTTCTGTGGGAATTACAGCTGCTTTGGATAAAGACGAATACATTTTACCGATGCACCGCAATTTAGGGGTTTTTACAGGTAAAGATATTCCGTTGCACCGTTTGTTTTCGCAATGGCAAGGTAAGAAAACTGGTTTTACCAAAGGTCGCGACAGAAGTTTTCACTTTGGAACACAAGAATTCAAAATTATTGGTATGATTTCGCATCTTGGTCCACAAATGGGTGTTGCTGATGGAATTGCTTTGGCTAATAAATTAAAACAAAATGGCAAAGTAACAGCAGTTTTTACTGGTGAAGGAGCAACAAGTGAAGGTGATTTTCACGAAGCGTTGAATATTGCTGCCGTTTGGGAATTACCGGTTTTATTCGTAATTGAAAATAATGGTTACGGACTTTCAACGCCTACTAACGAGCAATATCGTTGCGAAAACTTGGCTGATAAAGGCATTGGTTATGGAATGGAAAGTCACATTATTGACGGAAATAACATCTTAGAAGTTTATACTAAAATTGCTGAATTGAAAGCGTCTTTAAAAGAAAATCCGCGTCCTGTTTTATTGGAATTTAAAACCTTTAGAATGCGTGGTCACGAAGAGGCGAGTGGTACAAAATATGTTCCGCAGGAATTGATGGATTTATGGGCAATTAAAGATCCTATTTCAAATTATAAAGAGTATTTGCTTAGAGTAGGTGTATTATCAGAAGAATTAGATGCCGAATTTAAAGCCACAATCAAAGCTGAAATTGACGAACATTGGGCAATCACTCAAGCTGAACCTGAAGTTGTAGCTGATTTAAGTGAAGAGTTAAATGATGTTTACAAACAATTTGAATATAAAGAAGTTGCTCCTTCAAAAGAAACAGAAAATATAAGAGTAATTGATGCCATTTCTACCGCTTTAAGACAATCTATGGAACGCCATGACAATTTAGTAATTATGGGACAAGATATTGCGGAATATGGTGGTGCATTCAAAATTACCGAAGGTTTTGTAGAACAATTTGGAAAAGGAAGAGTTAGAAATACACCAATTTGCGAAAGCGCAGTGGTTTCTGCTGCAAATGGTTTATCAATAAATGGCTATAAAGCCATTGTTGAAATGCAATTTGCTGATTTTGTTTCTTCAGGATTTAATCCAATTGTGAATTTATTAGCTAAACAACATTATCGTTGGAATGAAAAATCGGATGTTGTGGTTAGAATGCCTTGCGGTGGTGGTACACAAGCCGGACCATTTCACTCGCAAACAAACGAAGCTTGGTTTACCAAAACACCTGGTTTGAAAGTAGTTTATCCGGCATTTCCATACGATTTTAAAGGTTTGTTGAACACCGCAATTAATGATCCAAATCCGGTGGTATTTTTTGAACACAAACAATTGTATCGTTCTGTTTATCAAGATGTGCCTAAAGATTATTATACTTTGCCTTTTGGGAAAGCTTCTTTGCTTAAAGAAGGGGATGACATAACTATTATTTCATTTGGAGCTGGAGTTCACTGGGCTTTAGAAACCTTATCTAAAAACGCTGAAATTAAAGCTGATTTAATAGATTTAAGAACTTTGCAACCTTTAGATACTGAAACTATTTTTGCTTCGGTTAAGAAAACTGGAAAATGTATTATTTTACAAGAAGATACTTTGTTTGGTGGTATTTCAAGTGATATTTCTTCAATGATTATGGAGAATTGTTTCGAATATTTAGATGCACCAATAAAACGTGTTGGAAGTATTGAAAGTGCTATTCCTTTTGTAAAAGCATTAGAAGATCAATATTTACCTAAAGTAAGATTTGAAGAAGGATTATTAGAATTGTTGAACTATTAATTGGCATGAAACCTTTAACCGAAAAATTGTTGTTGGAAGACGCAACTGTTCACAAAGTTCAATTTGACAAAGAATGGTTTTACAATTTAAACGATATGAAATTTTATTTAAACGAAGACTTATCGGCAGTGGAGTACATTCATTTGCCGATGTTAGTTTTTGGTGAAGAAGAAATTGTAAAGTGCTGTACTTTAGAAGATATTTTGCGCGGTAGAAAAGAAAAAGAATAGTTAGTTGTTTTCTACCAACTTTTTAAAATTATTAAGAATAGCTTGCCACCCAAGTTTTTGTAATTCTAATGAGTTTTGAGTTTCTGCTTCAAAAGTCTCTACAATCTCAACTATATCACCAATAGCAATAAAATCGACATTAACTTCTCTTTTATCATCTAAAACATATTTAATAGATTTATTTTCAATTACTTCAGTATAAGTTCCTTCAAAATCAAAACTAAAACTTTCATCTTTGGCAGCCATAGTGTAGCTGAAGCGTTCACCAACTTTTAAATCATTACTAGCTTTTGGGCAATGCCAATCCTCTGAAGCGTGATTCCATAGCATTATTTTCTCAGGTGATGTCCAATAATTCCATACTTTATCTAAGCTACTTTTGATAGTACACTCTACAGTTATTTTTGTTTTATTTTCCATTTATCGAAACTAAAAGTTAACTATTGTTTAAGCAAATTTAGAAAAAATACTACCAAGATAAAGAGTCTCATTTAAAAAATAGTTTTTTGTTTTTAACAATTAGCTTATATTTGTTTAAAATAAAATTGCTCGTTTGTGAATCCTACCAATAAACTCAAGATATTCAATGATCCAATCTACGGATTTATAACCATACCAAATACCTTAATTTATGATTTAATTCAGCATCCCTATTTTCAACGTTTGCGACGTATTTCTCAAATGGGAATGTCATATTTGGTTTATCCAGGAGCGCATCATACCCGATTTCATCATGCTTTGGGATGTATGCATATTATGCAAAAAGCCATTCAAACACTTCAATTTAAAGATGTTGCAATTTCAAAAGAAGAAGAAAATGCTTTGTTAATTGCCATTTTATTGCACGATATTGGTCATGGCCCTTTTTCGCATGCTATGGAAAACAGTATTGTAGAAGATGTACATCATGAGCAAATTTCATTGCTTTTTATGAATGAATTGAATGAAAAATTTGATGGTAAATTGTCATTAGCCATTAAAATATTTAAAGGTGAATATCATAGAAAATTCATGTATCAATTGATATCCAGTCAGCTGGATATGGACAGAATGGATTATTTGCGTAGAGATAGTTTTTATAGTGGGGTTGCAGAAGGTAATATCAATAGTGAGCGTTTAATTCAGATGATGAATGTTCAAGATGATTTATTAGTAATTGAAGAAAAAGGAATCTATTCAGTAGAAAAATTTTTAGTAGCAAGACGATTGATGTATTGGCAAGCTTATTTGCATAAAACAAGTGTTGTAGCCGAAATTATCTTAATGAAAATCTTAAAAAGAGCTAAAGAGGTAACCCAAAAAGGAATTCATTTGGAATGTAGTAAGCCTCTTTTGTATTTTATGGAAAATAAAATTTCATTAGAACTGTTTGATAAAAAAACGATTAAAACTTTTGCATTATTAGATGATCACGATGTAATGGGTGCAATAAAAGCATGGCAATTCAACGATGATTTTGTTTTAAGTTCGTTATGCAAAATGATTATTAACAGAGATTTATTAAAAATTCAAATGTCTGATGAAAAACCTGAAAAAGAGAATTTGGTGGTTTTAATACAAAAATTCATGAAGTTACATCCAATTTCAGAAAAAGAAGCAGATTATTTTATTTTTAAAGGAAAACTTAAAAATCAGGCTTATAGCAAAACAAGTGAGCCTATTCTTATTCTGAAAAAAGACAAAACTATAGAAGATGTTATAGAAGCTTCCGATCAATTGCATTTGAAAGCTTTATCAAAGCCAGTGACCAAATATTTTATATGTTTTCCAAAAGTGTTACTAGATACCTAGTATTTCATTAAATTTTAATATTTTTGCAGTAATGAAACGAGCCTTTAAATTTGTAAATTTTAATTTTGAGTATATTTGCGAGTTGCATTTTATTCCTTTGGAAAATATTTTTTTATAAAATGAAATTTACAGCCCAACAAATTGCAGGTATTCTAGAAGGTGAAGTAATAGGTAATCCTAATGCTGAAGTTTTTAAATTGTCCAAAATTGAAGAGGGAACTTTTGGTTCACTCACTTTTTTGTCCAATCCAAAATATCAAAATTTTATCTATTCCACAGAAGCTTCAGTTACAATTGTAAACAAAACTTTTGAGCCAGAACAAGCTATTTCAACGACTTTAATTAAAGTTGAAGACGCTTATCAAGCATTTTCTAAATTGTTGGAATATTACAATCAGGTAAAATTGATGAAGTCTGGCATTGAACAACCTTCAGTGCTTTCTGAAAATGTTACTTATGGTACCGATTTGTATTTAGGAAGTTTTTGTTATGTTGGAAAGAATGTCAAAATTGGAAACAACGTAAAGATTTATCCTAACACATTTATTGGTGACAATGTAGTTATTGGAGACAATTGTGTTTTTTTTGCTGGAGTAAGAATTTATTCTGAAACAGAAATTGGAAATAATTGTGTAATTCATTCAGGAACCATTGTTGGCTCCGATGGATTTGGTTTTGCTCCACATGAAGATGGAACGTATAGCAAAATTCCTCAAATTGGGAATGTAATCCTTGAAGATGATGTAGAAGTTGGTTCGTGTACCACAATTGATAGAGCAACAATGGGCTCGACAATAATAAGAAAAGGAGTGAAGTTAGACAATCAAATCCAAATAGCTCATAATGTTGAAATCGGAGAGAATACCGTAATTGCCTCTCAAACAGGTATTGCTGGTTCTACTAAAATTGGTAAAAATTGCATGATTGGCGGACAGGTAGGTATAGTTGGACACATTACAATTGGAAATAATGTTAGAATACAAGCTCAATCGGGTATTGGAAAAAGTATTGGAGATGGAGAAGTAGTGCAAGGAACACCAGCATTTAATTATGTTGATTTCAGTAAGTCATACGTGCATTTTAGAAATTTACCTAAAATTGTTTCCGATATCGAGGTTTTAAAAAAGAAAATTAAATAACAAACATAAACTAGATTGAATATTATGGTTAAGCAAAAAACCATCAAAAGTGAAATTTCACTTGTAGGTGTTGGATTACACACAGGAAAAGAAGTTAAAATGACTTTTAAACCTGCGCCAATAAACAACGGTTTTACATTTGTAAGAGTTGATTTAGAAGGAAATCCAATTATTGAAGCAGATGCTAATTATGTAGTCAATACACAAAGAGGTACCAACTTAGAAAAATTAGGTGTTAAGATTCAAACATCAGAGCACGTATTAGCAGCATTTGTAGGTTGTGATGTTGATAATGCTATTATAGAACTTGATGCTTCTGAACCGCCAATTATGGATGGTTCATCAAAATATTTTGTAGAAGCCATTGAAAAAGTAGGTGTTGAAGAACAAGATGCAGAACGCAAGTACTATATTGTAAAAGAAGTTATTTCTTTCGCCGATGAAGCTACAGGTAGCGAAATACTTGTAATGCCATGTGATGATTATCAAGTAACTGCAATGGTTGATTTTGGAACCAAAGTTCTTGGTACACAAAATGCTACAATGAAAAGTCTTTCTGAATTTAAAACTGAAATTGCTAATTGCAGAACATTTAGTTTTTTGCATGAGTTAGAAAGTCTATTAGATGAAGGTTTAATTAAAGGAGGCGACTTAAATAATGCTATTGTATATGTAGACAAAGAGATTTCTACAAACACAATGGAAAACCTTAAAAAAGCATTCGGAAAAGACTCAATTTCTGTTAAAGAAAACGGAATTCTTGATAACTTAACATTGCATTATCCAAACGAAGCGGCTCGCCATAAATTATTAGATGTTGTAGGTGATTTGGCTTTAGTTGGAATTAGAATTAAAGGTAAAGTTATAGCGAACAAACCTGGACATTTTGTCAATACTCAATTTGCTAAAAAGCTATCAAAAATTATAAAAATTGAGCAAAAAAATCAAGTTCCTTCTTATGATTTGAATTTGCCACCATTGATGGATATTCATCAAATTATGAATATTTTACCACACAGACCACCATTTTTATTAATCGATAGGATTATAGAAATGTCAGAAACACATGTGGTAGGTATGAAAAATGTTACCATGAATGAAAATTTCTTTGTAGGACATTTTCCAGATGCACCAGTTATGCCAGGTGTTTTAATTGTTGAGGCAATGGCTCAATCTGGCGGAATATTAGTTTTAAGTACTGTTCCAGATCCAGAAAATTACCTTACTTATTTCATGAAAATCGATAATGTAAAATTTAAACATAAAGTGTTGCCAGGTGATACTTTATTATTTAAATGTGACTTGATTTCACCAATTAGAAGAGGAATTTGTCATATGCAAGCCAATGCCTATGCTAATGGAAAATTAGTGGCAGAGGCAGAATTAATGGCACAAATAGCTAAAAAGTAATAAATTAAGGTTGTAGGTTGTGGGTAGTAGGTGTTAAAAACCTAAATTGCCTACAACCTACAACCTACAACCTAACAACTATGAATCAACCACTAGCATACGTACATCCAGGAGCAAAAATTGCAAGAAATGTTGTAATCGATCCTTTTACAACCATTCATAATAATGTTGAAATCGGAGAGGGAACTTGGATTGGCTCTAATGTTACCATAATGGAAGGCGCAAGAATTGGTAAAAATTGCAATATTTTTCCAGGTTCAGTTATTTCAGCTGTCCCACAAGATTTAAAATTTGGAGGTGAAGAATCACTTGCAATAATTGGTGATAATACCACTGTAAGAGAATGTGTTACTATTAATAGAGGTACAATAGCATCAGGTCAAACTAAAATTGGAAATAATTGTTTGATTATGGCAACGGCACATATTGCACATGATTGCCATATTGGCGATAATGCCATTATTGTTAATGGAGTGGCTTTGGCAGGTCATGTTATTGTTGGAAATTATGCCATTATAGGCGGTTTGGCTGCAATACATCAATTTATTCACATTGGTGATCATGCCATGATTTCAGGCGGATCATTGGTTAGAAAAGATGTTCCACCCTATACTAAAGCAGCAAAAGAGCCTTTATCTTATGTTGGAATCAATTCTGTTGGTTTGAGAAGAAGAGGTTTTACTTCTGAAAAAATAAGAGAAATTCAAGATATTTATAGAATTTTATATCAAAAAAATTACAATACTTCACAAGCTGTTGGAATCATTGAAGCCGAAATGGCTGCCTCTCCAGAGCGTGACGAAATATTAGATTTTATTAGAAACTCTTCGCGCGGAATCATGAAAGGTTATTCGGGTTCTTATTAATTAAAAATAAAAATAAATGTCTTTAATGAAATTTTCAAGAAAATTGTTTTGGATTAAAAAAAGGTTCAGTTGGAATTATAAATATTTTATAGGAAAATGGGATTATATTGAAAATCAAAATACTAGGTACAATAAAATAGTAGAGCATGTTAATTCTTGTAACATTAATAATCCGAAAATTTTAGATTTAGGATGCGGATTTGGTTCTCTTTCTAAATATCTAAATGAAGATGATTTTTCAAGTTTATTAGGCGTAGATTTATCTGATACAGCTATAGCTAAAGCTAAAAAGAAAAGATATTCCAACACAAATTTTATTGTTGCTGATATTCAAAAATTTGAAACAAGTGAAAAATTTGATATAATAATTTTAAATGAAGTAATTTATTATCTAGATGATTATCTTGAAACCTTATCTAAATTTTCAAAATTTTTTAAAAATGAAAATGGTTACTTTATAATATCAATATATGGAGTTAGGGACGATATAATTAAAAATGTATCTACACAATACGAATTAATTAAAACAGATAAAGTTTTAAAAGTTGATAATAACGCCTATTGGGGCATAACATTATTTAAATACAATAAACATAAAATTAAAAATTAAAAACAATAAAAAATGGCATCTACATCAGATATTAGAAACGGATTATGTATTAAATTCAATCACGATATTTATAAAATTATCGAATTTCTTCACGTTAAACCAGGTAAAGGTCCTGCTTTCGTTAGAACTAAATTAAAAAGTTTAACTAATGGAAAAGTTTTAGACAATACTTTTTCTGCAGGTCATAAAATAGAAGACATTCGTGTTGAAACTCAAACTTTTCAATATTTATATGCAGAGGGTGATCAATTTCACTTCATGAATACCGAATCGTATGAACAAATTACTTTAGATAAAAAAATCTTAGATGCTCCAGATTTATTGAAAGAAGGTACTAATGTTATGGTTCAAATTAATACTGAAACTGACATGCCACTTTCTGTAGATATGCCTGCTTCAATTGTTCTTGAAGTTACTTATGCCGAGCCAGGAGTTAAAGGAAATACAGCTACAAATGCAACGAAATCTGCAAAAGTAGAAACAGGTGCTTCTGTAAATGTTCCTTTATTTATCAATGAAGGTGATAAAATCAAAATTGATACCGCTTCGGGAAATTATATGGAAAGAGTTAAGGAATAAATTTGTTTCAAGTTTCAAGTGTGAGGTTTTAAGTAACTTGAAACTTGAAACTTGAAACCTGAAACAAACAGCAAAATGAAATTTTCAAGAATATACACAGTAAAAGAAATTGCAGAAATCATTGGTTGTCAATATGTTGGTGCCGATGATTTTCCTGTTTATGGCATGAACGAAATTCATGTAGTAACATCGGGCGATATCGTATTTGTAGATCATCCAAAATATTATGATAAAGCATTGCAATCTGCTGCTACTATTGTATTAATTAACAAAGAAGTTGAATGTCCGCTAGGTAAAGCATTATTAATTTCTGATGATCCTTTTAGAGATTTTAATAAGTTGACCAATCATTTTAGACCTTTTTCTTTTGCAAATGTTGCAATTTCTAATTCTGCAATAATAGGAGAAGGAACAATAATTCAACCCAATTGTTTTATCGGACATCATGTTCAAATTGGTAAAAATTGTATCATCCATTCTAATGTTTCAATTTATGATAATTGTATCATTGGTGATAATGTGATTATTCAGGCTGGTTCCATTCTTGGTGCTGATGCATTTTATTATAAAAAACGTACAGAAGGTTTTGATCAATTACTTTCTGGCGGAAGAGTTGTAATAGAAAATAATGTTGGAATAGGAGCTCTTTGCACTATTGATAAAGGAGTTACCGGCGATACTACTATCGGAGAAGGAACAAAAATAGACAATCAAGTTCACGTTGGACACGATACTGTAATAGGTAAAAAATGTTTAATTGCTGCTCAAACCGGAATTGCTGGCTGTGTAATTATTGAAGACGAAGTAACACTCTGGGGACAAGTGGGTACCACAAGTGGTATAACAATAGGAGCTAAGGCAGTTGTTCTTGGTCAGACAGGTGTAACAAAATCAATAGAAGGAGGAAAGTCCTATTTTGGAACTCCAATTGAAGAATCTCGTGAAAAACTAAAACAATTAGCTAACATTAAGCGCATACCAGAAATAATTAAAAATCTAAAGTAATGACAGCCAAAGAATTAATATTGGATTTTTACAAAAATGATTTGCTTTTGCATAAATCAGAAGTAAATGAATTTTTACATGAAGATTTAATCATCGAATGGAATAGTAGTAAAGGTTTTGTTCAAATGAGAAAGCAAGATGTACTTAATTTATCTGAAGAATTGAGTAAAGCCTACGTTCGTTCTAAAATGAGAATTACACATATAGTTGAAGAAGGCAACATGGTTTCTGTGCGTTATTCACATTTTGTAAAAACAATTGAAAATCCCAGAGAGGAAATGCTTTTAGCACACTTTTTTGTAATTTGGGAAGTGAAAGAAGGAAAATTATATCGAGGTTATCAAATGAGTCAATTCTCATAAATTCATATATAGAAAATTTACAAAATAACTAAAAAAAAACTAATCACTATTTACTAATTACTAATTACTATTTTATACTTTTGCAGCACAAACAATAAAACTAAATAAAAAAAAATAATAATATGAGCGTTTTAGTTAACAAAAATTCAAAAATAATAGTTCAAGGTTTTACAGGAAGTGAAGGTACTTTTCACGCCTCTCAAATGATTGAATATGGAACAAACGTTGTAGGAGGAGTTACTCCAGGAAAAGGTGGTTCTACTCATTTGGATCGTCCTGTTTTTAATACAGTAAAAGATGCTGTTTTACAAGCAGGTGCAGATACAACAATCATTTTTGTTCCGCCAGCTTTTGCTGCCGATGCTATTATGGAAGCTGCAGATGCTGGAATTAAAGTTATTATTTGCATTACAGAGGGAATTCCAGTTGCCGATATGATTAAAGCGTATTCATACATAAAAGATAGAGATTGTAGATTAATTGGTCCAAACTGTCCAGGAGTAATTACTCCAGAAGAGGCTAAAGTTGGAATCATGCCGGGGTTTGTTTTCAAAAAAGGAAATGTTGGTATTGTTTCTAAATCAGGAACCTTGACTTATGAAGCAGCAGACCAAGTGGTAAAACAAGGAATGGGAATTACTACTGCTATTGGAATTGGTGGTGATCCTATTATTGGAACTACAACCAAAGAAGCTGTTGAACTACTAATGAATGATCCAGAAACACATTGTATCGTTATGATTGGTGAAATTGGTGGTCAACTTGAAGCTGATGCTGCAAAATGGATTAAAGCTGATGGAAACCGCAAACCAGTGGTTGGATTCATTGCAGGTGAGACTGCACCAAAAGGAAGAACAATGGGGCACGCAGGTGCTATTGTTGGCGGTGCCGATGATACTGCAGAAGCCAAAAAACGCATCATGAGAGAATGTGGTATTCATGTGGTGGACTCTCCAGCAGAAATTGGAAAAAAAGTAAAAGAAGTTATGGGATAATTATTATCTCATTAGTATATAAAAAGAGCTTTCAGTATTTGAAAGCTCTTTTTGTTTGTTTTAATAGTTTATTTTTTAATTTAAAAACGGATTAGACCATTTACTATCAGTGTAAACATTTGTGCCAGAAAGTGTTCTCAAGAAAGCAATAGTTGCATTTACTTCGGTTGCTGTTAAATGCAATTGTTGCCCAAATCCATTTGGTCGTAACCTAGGATCTAAATTAGTGTTTCCAGGAGCAAGGTTTATTGTTCCATAATGTCCAATTGCAGCTTGAAGCGTTGTTATAACTCCTGTATGCATCATTGGTCCATTAGTAGTTCCATCTGTTTTAACTAAATCTCGTAATGATGGAGCACGAGTGTTAGTAATATCAATTCCAACGCCACTAATAGTTCCAATTATACCATTGTTTCTAGTATTGGGGTCAATATCAAATTCAGGAGCAGCATGACAACCAGCGCAACCTAATCCTCCCGAAGTTCTATTTCCAGTAGCATCAAAAACAGGTGGTGTTAAAAATAAATTCTTCCCTTGATTTTCTTGAGCAGTAAAATTTGAAAATGGTTGCGCATCATTTGCAGCTAAAGCTCTACCGGCGTCATATTTTGAGTCAAATGACTGGATACTTTTAATAAATTGCGCTAAAGCTAATTGCATTTTGTTTTCAGTAATTTCCTCAGTGCCATAAACAAATTTAAACAGTTCCTTATAATAGCCAATTGCCGATAATTTAGTAATTAATCCAGAAAATGCTTCGTCGCCATTAGTCCCACTAAAACCCATCTCACCATGATCTTTTATAGGCATTGTAGTTTGAGTTTCTAAATTAATAGCTCGTTCATCCCAAAAGAATTTTGCTTCAATTGCAAAACGATTGTTTATTAATCGCATAGAATGTCTTCCTGTTGTTCCATTTACACCTTGACTTGCTATACCAACATCAGCAAATGCATTGGCTTGTTGGTGACAACTTGCACATGAAATGGTATTGTTTGATGATAGTTTTTTGTCATAAAACAAAACTCTTCCTAATGTAGCTCCTTTATCTGTTATTAAATTGGAGCCAACATTATTTTTTGTAATATAGGCAGGAACGGTTTGATTGGCATAATTTGCCAAATT
>JAIFLT010000043.1:0-20603 GCA_020048955.1 Flavobacterium sp. | reverse complement strand
ATGTAGCTCCTTTATCTGTTATTAAATTGGAGCCAACATTATTTTTTGTAATATAGGCAGGAACGGTTTGATTGGCATAATTTGCCAAATTTGATAAGTTTATATTACTTCCAAAAGCAGCTGTAACATTAGGATAGGTTTCAACTGGAACATATTCGTTGTCATCACTTCCACATGAAAATGACATTGAAATGATACATAAAGCGGAGATTTTTTTTAACATATTGGTTTATTTTTGATTAGTTATTATTTTTAGGTTTTCTTGGATGTGAAAATATTTTGCTTAATTCCTCAGTTAAATTTTCATAATCTGACAATTGCTCTTTTTTACAAAGTTTTTTTATTTCTAGAAAATGATTAAAATGGGTAGTCTCAATTTGTTTTTGATAATCTGCCAATTTAAAAAATATAGTGTCTTTTTGAGATGAATCAATAGTGTCAGAATTTAATAATTGATACAATTCATTTTTTGATACTCTAATAGAATCGTCAAGACCTTTTATTTTTTTTTGATGATCTTGAATAATTTTTTCATAAGCCGCAATTTGATTTGCATCAAAATGAAGTTTTTCAATTATTATCTCACGTGGCATTTTTCTTCCCCTAGTACCATCGTTATTTTTTGATAAAAATAGAAATCCGATAATTCCAAAATTTAATGCTACTAATGCAATTACTGCAAATACTAATACTTTAGTCTTGTTCATTATTTATATAATTGATTACTATTATTTATTGAATGTTCTAAACTAGCCATTTCTGAATCTTTAGTATCTGATTTTTCATTAATTAAAATAATATTTAAGGATACTAAAATTACAATTGAAGCTGCAATAAGCCATAAAGCACTTGTTGAAACTTGCGATTCTTTGATTTGTTTTTCAATTTTTTGAAAAATAATATCGTTTGGTGCAACAGATTTAATTCCGTTAACACTATTTAAAATGCTATTTATAAAATCTTCTCTTTCCATTTATTCTGAATTTAGTTCAGTCCCGAGAGCTTGCTCAAACAGGCAAAGCAATCTTTCAATTCTGCTCTTATTTATATTAGACGAAATTGTTTTTTTATTTCTTGCGGTAATTTTCAAATTTGTTACTCAATTTTTCTTTTAAAGTTGTTTTTGCTCTAAAAATAAGAGATTCTACAGAGGAAATACTAACATTCATTATCTCAGAAATTTCTGGATTACTTAATCCATCTAATTTAGAAAGGATAAATGCCGTTTTCTGATTTTCAGTTAATTCATTAATAATACTAAAAAGTAAAGCCGCGTTTTCTTTATTCACTATATCAATTCCCGGATGTTCAAAATTAGATAAGCTTTCTAGTTCCTTTTCGTTTTCTGATTTTTTGCCAAAAATAAAAAAGCGCTTAACACTGTTTTTATGTTTTATAAAATCTAAACTTTTGTTAATAGTGATTCGGTAAATCCAAGTTTTAAGAGACGATTTTTCGTTGAAAGAAGTAAGTGAATTATGAATTTGAACAAATACATCTTGAGTAATTTCTTCGGCATCTTCCACATTTTGAAGGTAATGCAGCGCAACATTATAAACCATTACTTTGTATTGATTATAAATGGTAATAAAATCGTTGCTATTGTTACTCATTATTTTAAAGTATCACTTTAAGACTTGAACTTGTTAAAAAGGTTTAAATGTAGTCTATTATTTTAGAAATAGTAAATTAGTCTTATATTTGGCTTTTATTTAATAGAACAAACAAAATACCTAACTATTATGAAATTACTTGAAGGAAAAGTAGCTATTATTACTGGTGCAAGCCGAGGCATTGGTAGCGGAATTGCAAAAGTATTTGCACAACACGGAGCAAACGTAGCTTTTACATACAGTTCATCTGCCGAATCGGCTTTGGCTTTAGAAAATGAATTAGCAGCTTTAGGGATTAAAGCAAAAGGATATAAATCAAATGCTGCCGATTTTAACGAGGCTCAAAAATTAGTAGATGATGTAATGGCAGAATTCGGAAACATTGATGTTTTAATCAATAATGCTGGTATTACAAAAGATAATTTGTTGATGAGAATGAGCGAAGAGGATTTTGATAAAGTAATTGAAATCAACTTAAAATCAGTTTTTAACATGACCAAAGCAGTTCAAAAAATAATGTTGAAAAACAGAAAAGGTTCCATAGTAAACATGAGTAGTGTAGTAGGAGTGAAAGGAAATGCGGGTCAAGCAAATTATGCCGCATCAAAAGCAGGAATGATTGGTTTTACAAAATCTATTGCGTTAGAACTTGGTTCAAGAAATATCCGTTGCAATGCAATCGCTCCGGGTTTTATTGAAACTGAAATGACAGCCAAACTTAACGAAGATGTTGTTCAAGGTTGGAGAGATTCTATTCCGTTAAAACGGGGTGGAACTCCAGAAGATGTTGCCAATGCTTGTCTTTTCTTTGCATCAGATATGAGTGCTTATGTTTCTGGACAAGTACTTAATGTTTGTGGTGGAATGTTAACTTAGGATTGAATTTTAAGGTTTAAAAGTTTAAAAGAGTTTGAATTTAATAATTTTAAAATGAGAATATTTAGTTTTGAAAAATTGATTGCTTAGCAAAAAGGACGATAATTAGCTATTTTATTATAAAACAACAAAATTATTTCCTAAAGATGAAACTTTTGGTATGACAAGTCAAATGAGACGATGTTCAATTTCTATTTAGCCGAAGGTTCTGGGAGAACCTCAGTGAAAGATAAAGCTAGATTTTCTGAAATTGCTTACAGTTCATCTTTAGAATTATTGAATCAGATCATCTTAAGTTTTGATTTTGAATATGTTGATGAAAGCCAATATATTCAAATAAGGGAAAAAATTACAGAAGTAAATATGCTTTTGATGGTTTATATAAATCTCAAATTGCCAATATATAATAGTTGTCAGCATTTTACCCAAAAATCGCATAAATAAACTGAAAAACAACATTTTATGAAAAAAATATTTGTTATTTTACTTATCCTCAACATGAATTTAATCTTTTCACAAGACTATTTTGAAGGAAAAAGATTGTACTGTATATCTGAAAATCCAGAAGCATTGAAATTGTTTAATCTTGGAATAGAAACTCTTTATCTTAATAAATCATTAGATCAAAAATATTTAAAAATAACTTCTAATATTTTCTTTAAAGCATATAAAACCGATTCAACTTTTTGTGATGCTTTATTTTTTACTGGTTATACTTTAAGATTATTAAATGACAAAAAAGCATTTGCATTATATATTATGGCTGATAGTTTGTCTAATAATAAATCAATGGAATTTAAAACTAATTTAGCAGCCGAAGGATTAAGATATGGTTCAGAAAAGTCTTTAAAAATTGCAAGAACGAAATATGAAGAATTAATAAAGTTTTTCCCTGAAAGTCCAGAAGGTTATTATGGTTTTGCTGTAACTGCTCCGATTTTTGGAGATGTAGATAAAGGATTAGAAAATATCAATATTGCCATAAATAAATACACTCAAAAAAACATTGAATTGAAAGATGATGTCATATTCTTAAAAGGAGTTTTACTCACATTAAATAAAAAATATGAAGAAGGTCTTGAAAATTTAGAAAAATGCTATTCGACATATAAAAAAGATGAAAACTTTAAAATACATTATTCTTTGTGTTTGCTAAAGGTTTCAGAAATAAAAAACGACGAAAAAATGAAACAAAAAGCATTAAAATTTTATGAAAAAATAGATTATAAAGACCAAATTCCAGAAAATATCAAATCTTTACTTAAATTTTAAAAAAAAACTGAAGGTAACACAAAACTAATCGACAATATACCTTTTAATCTTTTAAACACATAAACTTTTAAACTATAATATGAACAAATCCACAATAGCATTAATAATCTTGTCAGTAATACTAGCTGGTGGTTTGTCTTATTTTCAATATTTTTATAAAGCTAAAAGTAAGTCTAATACGACCAAACTCTTGGCTTTTTTGCGTTTTTTATCTGTTTTTGGATTACTACTTTTATTAATAAATCCAATTTTGAGTAGAAGCACATTTGAAACCATAAAAACTCCTTTACCAATTGTAGTCGATAATTCAAGTTCGATTGAAGATTTGAAAGCTAATCAAATAGCAAAAGAACTTTATGAAAAGATACGTTCCAATTCAAAATTGAACGATAAATTTGATGTTCAAACGTATAGTTTTGATTCAGAATTTCAACCTATTGAATCTGTTGATGAATTAAATTTTAAAGGAAAACAAACCAATATTGATGAAGTTGCAAAAAACTTAAAAAGTATTAATAAAAATCTTTCTTTTCCAACGGTTTTAATTTCTGATGGAAATCAAACTTCTGGTTCGGATTATGTTTTTAGTTTTGATGCCAATAATAAAGTTTATCCCTTAATTGTTGGAGACACAACCACTTATTTAGATTTAAAAATAAGTCAGATAAACGTCAATAAATATGCTTTTCATAAGAATAAATTTCCTGTAGAAGTCTTTCTTCAATATGCAGGAACAAAATCGGTAACAGCTAATTTTGCTATTTCACAAGGAAATAATGTTTTAAATAAACAAAGTATTTCATTTTCTCCATCCAATAAATCAGCAGTTTTAAATATTTTATTACCAGCAGATAAAACAGGTTTGCAAATTTTTAATGCAAGAATTTCTTCTAACGAACCTGAAAAAAATTCTTATAATAATGCTAAGAAATTTGCCGTAGAAATTATTGATCAAAAAACAGAAGTTGCTATAATTTCTGCAATTAATCATCCTGATATTGGTGCTTTAAAACGCGCAATTGAATCTAATGCACAGCGTAAAGTAACTATTGTTAAACCAAATCAAACCAATGAGTTAAATAAGTATAATGTTTTAGTTTTATTTCAACCAAATGCTGAATTTAAGCAAGTATTTGAAACTAATAAAAATTTAAAAATAAATACTTGGATAATCACTGGCAATACTACTGATTTTGGATTTTTAAATCAGCAACAAAATCAAATAACCTTTAGAATGTCATCCCAAAAAGAAGATTTTTTAGCTAATTTTAGTTCCGATTTTAATTTGTTTGCCATTGAAAATATAGGTTTTGAAAATTTTCCACCACTTGAAAATGCTTATGGAACCATAACTCCAAATGAAAATGTAACTGTTCTTTTATCTTCAAGAATTAGAAATGTAGAAACCAATCAGCCTTTACTAGCTTTTTCTGATAATCAAGGCAGCAGAAGTGCTTTTTTGATGGGAGAAAATATTTGGAAATGGCGTGCTCACAGTTTTATTGAAAAAAAATCATTTGAAGAGTTTGATATTTTTTTAGATAAAACCATCCAATTTTTAGCTTCAAATGACTCTAAAAAATCACTTATTGTAAATCATGAACGGTTTTATAATTCTGGTGATGCTTTAGAAATAACAGCACAATATTTCAATAAAAATTATGAATTTGACGAAAAAGCTCGGTTAACAATTGCCCTAACAAATTCTAAAACAAAACAAGTAAAACGCTACGATTTGTTAAAAACAAACAATAGTTTTAAAGTAAACTTGGATGGTTTAGCAGCCGGACAATATTTGTTTACTGTAAAAGAACTTAATTCAAATGCAAGTTATTCGAGTACTTTTGAAATATTAGATTTTGATATTGAAAAGCAATTCGTTAATCCGGATATGGCTAAATTGAAGCAATTGGCTTTACAAACAAAAGGTGCTGTTTTTGTTCCTAATCAAGTAGATAATTTAATTAAAGTATTACTTGATAACGAAGATTACAAAGCCATTCAAAAGGATATTATAAAGAAAACCCCTTTTATTGATTGGGTTTGGTTACTCGTAATTATTGCATTTTCACTTGCTGCGGAATGGTTTATTAGAAAATATAACGGTTTGTTGTAAAACACGTTACTTTTTATAACTCCCATAATTGGTGAAATTTATTTTTCATTTCTCATATTTTTTATTCTTTAATACTGAACTCGCTGTTTGATAGTAGGATATAGTTTCAATAACCAACTTTGAATTCTCTTTTTTTAGTGGAATTTGCTCATAATGAATTTGAAAGTCAGTACCTACATTATCTCTAGGATCTAATTTTAGATAAAATTGTTTTACTTTTTGCTTTGGTGAAAGAATGGTTAAAACATTGTCTTTCAACAATCCTAAATCTTGATAAGTTGCAATGAAGGCTCTAGGTTGATAATCTGTTTTTAAAACATCTTGTCCAAAAAATTTGGTTTTATAATTAAAATTTAACAAACCAAACAAGGTGGGCATCAAATCAATTTGTGAGACCATTTTATTGTAAACAGCAGGTTGAATAAATCCAGGAGAATATATTAATGCAGGAATCCTATATTTATCTAATGGTAATTGCGTTTTGCCTGAACTCGATGCACAATGGTCGGCAACAATAACAAAAACGGTGTTTTTAAACCAAGATTGCTTTTTAGCCATTTCAAAAAACTGTTTTAAAGCATAATCGGTATATTTTACTCCGCCTTCTCGCGACTTAGAATGTGCGTCAATATCTATTTTTCCATCAGGATACGTAAAAGGACGATGATTACTCACAGTCATCCAATGGTTAAAGAAAGGTTTTCCTGTTTTCGATGCTTCGTTCATAACCTGTATTGCTTTTTTAGCCATATCTCCATCACAAACTCCCCAAACATTAGAAAAGGTAATTTCCTCTGGCTTTAAAGTTTTTTTGTCGGTTATTTTATAACCATTGCCTCCAAAAAAATCTTCCATATTATCAAAGTAGGCATCACCACCATAAAGAAAGTTAATTTGATATCCTTTAGTTTTAAAGATAGAGGCAGTTGAAAATTTATTTTTATTGTCTTTTCTTTTCACAACGCTTTCTCCAGCCGTTGGAGGAAGACATAACGTAACAGCCTCTAAACCTCTAATGGTTCTATTTCCAACAGCATAAAGATTTGAAAACTGCAAGCTTTGATTTGCTAAACTATCAAGAAAAGGGGTTATATTCTGTTCATTGCCATAAGTTTTTAAAAAATCGGCACTCAAGCTTTCTATTGTAATTAATACAACATTTTTCTTGTTTTCAGGATTTGTACTTGATATAGTTCTTGCTGAATAATTTTGAGAAAATCCAGGAATTAATTGTTTAATTATGGCAAACGTTTTTTCACTAGGCAACGTTTTATAAAATTTATCATAATCCAATTCGCTATTCATAAAAGCCAAATAAAAGCGATACATTCCGTTGGATTGCAGCTCATTGGCAAAAACATTGTGCGATGTTTCTTGTTTTGATAAAAAAGGAATTAGAAACACTGATGCAACAAAAAATAATGAATATAAAAGAGTAGATTTAATTTTTTCAGTAAATGAAGGCAATTTGTTTAAAAATGCTTTAGAACGTTTTACAATAATAAAAGTCACAAATAAAGTCGCTAAACCAACTCCTGTAAACAAAGGAATAATAGGATATGATTCCATAATATTTTTGATTACTTCATTGGTATAAACTAGATAATCTACAGCAATAAAGTTGTATCTAACGCCAAATTCATTCCAAAAAAAGTATTCACTGATAGCATTTTGAATAATTATTAAAACAAAAATAAAAATGGTAATTGAGTATAAAATCAATCTAATATTACTTCTATCTTTTGGCAAAAACAACATCAACCCAAACAAAATTGTTTTTAAAGAAACCAAAGCAATACCAATTTCGGGCAGTGAGCCGCCATATTCATGCAAAATAGATTTGCCAGAAAGCAAGTAAAGTAATAGCAAAATCATCAATCCAAAAACGATATAACCCCACGGTTTTTGAAATTTTGAATTGGATAAAAACAATAAATAAATCCAGAGAAAAAAACTTGTTATTATAAAAATAAATACATCAAATAAGAATCCCAAAGAAAATATTTTAACAACATCGATAAATGAAAAATTTGTTTGTGTAATGGGATGAAATAATAAAACCAATCTTGTAATGATTCCGACAAAAAAATAAAATAGGGCAAGATGTATAAAAGGTGAATGCTTTTTAAATAATTGCATAGTAAACAGTTTTCACAAATTTATTTCTACTATTTTTCAATTTGATTAAGGATAACTTAGTATTTACTTAAGTTTGGCTTAAGATTAAAATTAGCTTAAGAAACCTCTAATCTAAAATGGACTGCAAATATTATTTATAACTTTGCGTTATGATTTTGAATAATAATCGTAAATTGTATCCATAAAATAAAATTGTATGAAGAAAGTTTTAATTATAGTAGCGTTATTGATTGGAATCTTTGGTTACTCTCAAGATTGGAAAACCAATATAGAAGAAGCTAAAGCAACTGCAGCTAAAGAAAATAAAAACATATTATTAGTCTTTTCAGGTTCTGATTGGTGTGCTCCATGTATAAAACTTGAAAAAGTAGTCTGGAAATCGGAATCTTTTAAAGATTATGCAGATAAAAAATTAGTCTTGTTAAGAGCTGATTTTCCAAACAAAAGAGCAAATCAATTGCCAGCTGATGTGGCAGAACGAAATAAAAAACTATCTGAAAAGTATAATAAAGAGGGAAATTTTCCATTAGTTGTGCTTTTAGATAAATTGGGCAAAGTAATTGGAATGACTGGATTTAAAAATATTTCTGCAGAAGAATATATCAAATTGTTAGATTCATTGAATAAATAATGAGACACTTTTTATTAATTTTTTTGGCACTTTTTTCACTGACAACTTTTGGACAACTTGTTCACAAGAGAAAGTTGTCTATGCTAGGCAGTCCGTTTGAAATTACGGTAGTTGCTAAAGATACTGCGCAAGCTAATTTTTATATAGATAAAGCTATTGCTGAAGTAAAAAGAATAGAAAATTTAATTTCAGATTGGATTCCTACCACGCAAATTTCTGAAGTCAATAAAAATGCAGGAATCAATCCTGTTAAAGTTGATGATGAAGTTTTTCAATTGGTTACTAGAGCTAATAAAATTTCTAAATTAACCAATGGAGCTTTTGATATTTCGTATGCTTCTATGGATAAAATATGGAAGTTTGATGGAAGCATGAAAGAAATGCCAACTAAAGAAGCTATTAAAAGTTCTGTTGAAAAGATTGGCTACGAAAAAATCATAATGAATGATTCATCCAAAACTATTTTCTTAGAACAAAAAGGAATGAAACTGGGCTTAGGCGGAATTGGTCAAGGATATATTGCCGATAAAGTAAAAGCACTTTTGCAAAAAGAAGGATGTCAATCTGGAATTGTAAATGTTTCTGGAGATATAAATACTTGGGGAAAACAAATAGATGGTAAACCATGGACTATTGGTATTGTTAATCCAATGAATAAAAATAAAGTTTTTGCTACATTTCCTCTAGAAGATAATGCAGTAGAAACTTCAGGAAGCTACGAAAAGTTTGTAATGTTCAACGGTATTAGATATTCCCACATTATTGATCCTCGAACGGGTTATCCAGCGACAGGAATTGTCAGTGTGTCTGTATTTGCAAAGCAAACAGAAATAGCCGACGCATTAGCAACAGGAATTTTTGTATTAGGAATTGATGTTGGATTGGATTTAGTGAATCAACTTAAAGGAATAGAATGTATCATAGTCGATGATAAAGGTAAAATACATACATCAAAAGGAATTGATATTCAAAAATATAAATCTTAATTAATTACGCCATGTTTAAGAAAATAACATTAGTAGTTTTTTCGATACTTGTTTTACAATCGTGTAATACGGTAAAGCAATATGAAAAAGCTAAAGTTAATAGTACAGAAATGAAACTTACAGCAAAATCTACAGAACGATATGAAACTGCTTTTCAAGTATATAGAGAAGCCGCTGCAGGAGCCAATGGCGGAAAATCGGGTGGAGGTTGTGGATGTAATTGAGTTGGAAGATGGGAGATGGGAGATGGAAGATGGAAGAGGGAAGATGGGAGATGGGAGAATAACATTGCAATAAGCAGCACTATAATACATTAATACAAAATTAAAATGCGATATAGATTATTATTATCACTTACCTTACTTATATCAAGTTTGGGATTTTCTCAAGAGAAAGATACAACAATAGTATTCAAAAAACGAGTATTAGAGTCAACAGAAGTCGATTTTTTGGCTAGTTATTACAATCAAAAAGGAGTTCATTCTTCTGTTTCTGGTGGAATGGGATCAGAAAAACTGACTGATATTGCTTCTAATATCGTTATAGCAATTCCAATGAATGATGATGATGTACTTACTATTGATGTTGGGCTTTCTGCCTATACGTCTGCCTCTTCTAGTAATATTAATCCTTTTAATAAATCGGGTGCTTCTGGCGGTGGTGATGACGATGATCGACCAGCCAATAAAACCAATGAAAATTATGCACCCACAGCTAGTGCACCCATAGGAACACCATGGCAAGCATCTTCGGGTGCTTCTGCTCAAGATGTCTTGGCTTCTGCTGTTGTAAATTACAGTCATAGCAGTGATTCTAGAAATTTTATTTGGAATTCAGATTTGGCTTTTTCTAATGAATATGATTACACATCGATTGGTTTTGGTGGCGGATTCGCTAAACTTTTTAATGATAAAAACTCGGAAGTTTCCTTAAAAGTAAATGCTTATTTAGACCAATGGCGTCCAATTTACCCAACTGAATTGCACCAATATGGACTTTATGGTGCTAACTTTCAAAATAATGGCTTTTTTAGTGGAGTTACCGTTTGGGATGAAAATAAAAACATATCAACCAACTATTTACCCAGTAAATTTAAAATGTGGAATTCAACAGCACGTAATTCCTACTCTGTTTCTGTTGGTTTTTCACAGGTGTTAACTAAAAAATCACAAGTTTCTATTTTCTTTGATATTCTAAGACAAGAAGGAATGCTATCTACTCCTTATCACCGAATTTATTTTGCTGATAAGCCCAATTACTATGTAGGAGATGCGAATGCAATTCCTAATTATGAAAACCCAAATAATCTAAGTGTTTACAGATTAGCAGATGATATTGAACGTTTACCTAATACCCGTTTCAAATTACCTATTGGTTTGCGTTGGAATTACTATATCAATGAAACATTTATTGTTAGAACCTATTACAGATATTATACAGATAATTGGGATATTACAGCACACACAGCATCTATTGAAGTACCCATTAAGTTGACAGATAAATTCACTCTATCACCAATATATCGCTATTATACACAAACACAATCTAAATATTTTGCACCTTTTGAAAAACATTTATCAACAGAAGAATTTTACACTTCAGATTATGATTTGTCTACTTTCAACGCCAATCAATACGGCGTAGGAATATCTTATACTGATATTTTTACAAGTTCAAAAATTTGGAAATTTGGTTTAAAAAATATTGATTTTAGATTTAATCATTACGATAGAAGTGATGGTTTAAGCTCTAATATTGCTAGTTTAGGATTCAAATTTGTAATGCAATAATACTATGCAAATTTTAATAGTTGAAGACGAAAAAGGTATTTCAGATTTTCTAAAACAAGGTTTAGAAGAAGAAGGATATGATGTGCTTGTAGCATCAGATGGTTTATTAGGATTAAACATGGCATTAACAAATAAACCAAATTTAATATTGCTAGACTGGATGCTACCAAAAATGAATGGTATCGAGGTTTGCAAAGAGTTTAGAAAAACAGATTCCAAAACTCCAATTATTTTTCTAACGGCTAAAGATACTATTCAAGAAACTATCGAAGGATTAAAATCGGGTGCTAATGATTATATTAAAAAACCTTTTAGTTTTGAAGAACTGTTAGAAAGAATAAAAATTCATTTTAGAACTATAGACGAAGACAAACAATTAACATTGTCAAATATCAAAGTTGATTTAAGTAAATATCAAGTTTTTGTAGATGATAAAGAAGTATCTCTAACACAAAGAGAATTTGAATTATTGGTTTATCTTATAAAAAATAAAGGTAATGTTTGTACAAGAGTTCAAATCATTGAAGATGTTTGGGACATTCATTTCGAGTACGACACCGGAGTAATAGATGTTTTTATGAATGCCATTAGAAAAAAACTTAATTTGAGTAAAGAGAATGATTGCATCAAAACAATAAGAGGCGTTGGCTATATTGCCAATGACATAAACTAACTATGTTTACATTCTCCTTTAGAAATAGGATTGCTTTCAATTACATCATGAGCACTGCGCTGCTTATAGCCTTTGTGTTTATAGTTATTTATCAAGTAATTTACTATAGTGTTGACAATCATATAAATGACGATATAAATGATGAAGTAAAAAAGCATCTTGTTGAAATTGAAATTGACAGAAACGATACCTATTTAATACAAGTTGATCAATGGCGAGCTAGAGAACACAATACCGTTGATGTTAATCCGGTTTTTGTTCAATTTCACGACTTCAATAATCAGATAATTGATAAATCACCCAATCTTAAAGGGATTTTACTAAAATTAAATGGTATTGACAAAGACAACGTTCTTGTTGATACTTATTTAAATAATAAACCAATTAGGCAAATTCAAGTTCCGCTTGTAGATGATCATAAAATAATTGGTCACGTTATAGTAGCAATGTCACTTGATGATGCAACTATGATTTTGACTAATTTAAAAAACATACTTCTAATTGCTTTTCCATTGATTTTGGTTGTTTTATTTCTAATTGCAAGATTAATTGCAGGCAGAAGTATTAAGCCTGTAACCTCAATTATCGAAACTTCTAGTACCATAACACGAGATAATTTAAAATCAAGAATTGAACTTCCTAACAACAAAGACGAATTATATACACTTTCAGAAACGATAAATAACCTTTTAGATAGAATAGAAAATGCTATTGAGCGTGAAAAACAATTTACCTCAGATGCCTCTCATGAACTTCGAACACCTTTAGCGATAATAAAAGGAACTATGGAAGTTTTAATAAGAAAACCTAGAGAAAAGCAAGAATATGAGGAGAAAATAAATTTCTGTATTCATGAAGTTGATAGATTAAACAATCTTGTAGATCAATTGTTATTGTTGGCCCGTTTTGAAAATCAAAAGCAAAATATTAGAAATGAACAAGTTTATCTCAATTCATTGCTATTAGATTCAATTGCAAGATTTTCAGAGAAGATTAAAGAAAAAGAATTGCTAATAAAAACCAGCTTCAACGAAGATTTTTATATTAAATCAGATACTTATTTAGTTTCAATAATTTTAAGCAATATTTTATCTAATGCAATAAAGTATAGCAATAAAAGCGGTATAATTGACATTGTATTGAAAAAAGATAAAGAAACGGTTTATTGCAACATTTCAGATAATGGTATTGGAATTGTAGCCGAGGATTTAGAAAAAATATTCAATTCTTTTTATCGTTCAAATGTTTCTAATCATCCAGAAATTAAAGGAACAGGGTTGGGATTATCAATAGTTAAAAGGCTTTGCGATTTATTATCTATTGAATTATCTGTTACTAGCCAAAAATCTAAAGGAACCTCTATAAATTTAAGAATTTCCTAATTTGATATTAAGTTGATACTAAGTTTTCTTTTTTTTGTATTGCTTATCTTTGTAAGAAGAAAATCAACATAAAATGCTCGAAAAAATAATTGCTTTTAGCTTAAAAAATAAACTAATAGTTTTATTGCTTACTCTAGGAATTTTCGGATTCGGAATATATTCTGTGTTCCAAATTTCAATTGGAGCGGTTCCAGATGTTACTAATAATCAGGTTCAAGTAATTACAACTTCTAGAAATCTTTCTACACAAGACATTGAACAGTTCATCACTTATCCTGTAGAAATAGAAATGGCAAACTTGCCTGGAGTAAAAGAAATTCGTTCTATTTCAAAATTCGGACTTTCAGTTGTAACCATCGTTTTTGATGACGGTATGGGTTCGTATCTTCCAAGACAATTAATAGCCGAAAAAATAAAAACGGCTTCAGAAAAAATTCCACAAGGCTTTGGAACTCCAGAAATGGGACCAATTACCACTGGTTTGGGTGAGATTTATCAATATGTTTTAGATGTTAAACCCGAATATAAAAACCAATATTCTGTAACCGATTTAAGAACCATTCAAGATTGGGTTGTAAAGCGTCAACTATCAGGAATAAAGGGTGTTGTAGAAATAAATACTTGGGGTGGCTATTTGAAACAATATGAAGTTGCCATAAATTCATCCAAATTAAAAGCGATGAATATTTCAACAATTGATGTTTTTAATGCTTTAGAAAACAATAACAGTATTGCTGGTGGCGCTTATATTGAAAAAGTAAATCAAAGTTATTTTATTCGTGGCGAAGGAAAAGTAAAATCGCTTGAAGATATTGAGAATATTGTTGTTAAAAATGATAACGGAGTTCCAATTTATGTGAAAGATGTAGCACAAATAGGTTTTGGAAGTGCCAATCGTTTTGGAGCAATCACCGGAAATGGAGAAGGAGAGAAGGTACTTGGACAAGTAATGATGCTAAAAGGAGGAAACTCCAAGCAAGTAATTGGTGATGTAAAAGCAAGAGTTGCAGAAATCGAAAAAACATTACCCAAAGGCGTTTATATCAATCCGTTTTTAGAACGAAGTGAATTAGTTGGAAAAACCACCTTTACTGTTGCTGAAAATCTTATTTTAGGTTGTTTAATAGTAATTTTTGTAGTCGTTCTTTTGTTAGGAAATTGGCGTTCAGGACTGGTGGTTGCATCAGTTATTCCGCTCTGTTTGTTATTTGCAATTTCCTTTATGAACATCTTCGGAATTGACGCTAACCTAATGAGTTTAGGAGCAATCGATTTCGGAATCATAATTGATGGAGCCGTAATTATTGTAGAGTTCATTGCTTTTCAAATAGCTCATAAATCCAAACATTTAGTAAATTTATCTAAAGAAGATAGACAAATTCAAATTGACGAAATCACTTATAAAAGTGCTTCTAAAATGATGAATTCTGCTGTTTTTGGTCAGTTGATTATTCTAATTGTTTTTATCCCAATTCTATCATTATCTGGTGTTGAGGGAAAAATGTTTAAACCAATGGCAATGACATTTAGTTTTGCATTAGTAGGAGCAATGTTGCTTTGTTTTACGTATGTTCCTGTAGTTTCTTCACTGTTTTTAAAACCTAAAGAAGAAAATCCAAATTCTTTTTCTTCTCGATTAATAACCAAAATGAATTCGTGGTATTTGCCAGTAATTACTTGGGCTTTAAGTAATACTAAAAAAGTTATTTATGGTGCCATATCGTTATTAGTTTTTGCAATTGTACTTTTTACAACAATGGGAGGCGAGTTTATTCCAACTTTAGACGAAGGTGATTTTGTAATTCAACCGGTTTTAAAAACTGGTACATCGCTGACCAAAACAATAGAAACTACTACCAAAATTGAAAAGATTATTTTAAAAAATTTCCCAGAAGTAACGCAAGTTGTTAGTAGAATTGGTGCTGCCGAAGTGCCAACCGACCCAATGAGTATGGAAGAATCAGATATTATTGTGAAACTAAAACCAAAAGGGGATTGGGTTTCAGCAGATTCAAAAGATGAATTGGCCGATAAAATTAAAATCGAGATAGAAAAGCAAATTCCAAACATGGAAATCGAATTTACACAACCTATAGAAATGCGATTCAACGAATTAATCTCAGGAACAAGAAGTGATGTTGCTATCAAAATTTTTGGAGAAGATTTGAATGTATTAGCAAAAAGAGCCCAACAAATAAAATATGCCATTGCCGATGTAGAAGGTGCTTCCGATATTATTATTGAGAAAACTGAAGGTTTACCTCAAATGAGTGTAGTTTATAATCGTTCAAAAATTGCACGTTACGGATTGAATATTGCCGACTTGAATGAAATGATAGCTCTAGGTTTTGCAGGAAAAACGGTTGGAACAGTCTTTGAAGGTGAAAAACGTTTTGATATGGTAATTCGTTTAGATAAAACCAACCGTCAAGATATTGAAAATTTGAGAAATCTTTATGTTCCAACTCCAAATGGTGAGCAAATTCCGCTTCAAGAATTGGCACAAATTGAATATACAGAAGGTCCTGCAAAAATTTCAAGAGACAATACTCGCAGAAGAATTGTTGTGGGAATCAACGTTAGAAACCGCGATTTGCAAAGTGTTGTAACTGATGTTCAAAAAATTGTAAATGAAAAAATAAAATTACCAGAAGGCTATTATGTAACTTATGGAGGACAATTTGAAAATCTTCAAAGTGCTAAAGCGCGTTTATTGATAGCTGTTCCAATTGCTTTATTTTTAATTTTTATTTTGTTGTATTTTGCCTTTGGTTCGGTGAAAGAAGCTTTGATGGTTTACTCTGCAATTCCACTTTCAGCGGTGGGTGGAATATTGTTTCTTTGGATTCGTGATTTACCCTTTAGTATTTCGGCAGGTGTTGGATTTATAGCACTTTTCGGAATCGCAGTCCTTAACGGAATTGTACTTATTGAACATTTTAAAGAACTAAAACATCAAGGAATGAAAAACATAAACGAACTAATTTTGAAAGGTACAACCGATAGATTACGTCCAGTTTTACTAACAGCCGCTGCGGCAGCTTTAGGATTTTTGCCCATGGCAATTTCGTCATCAGCAGGAGCAGAGGTGCAACGTCCGTTAGCTACAGTTGTTATTGGTGGATTGTTTACAGCAACCATTTTGACCATGATTGTACTTCCAATTTTGTATAAACTTTTAGACAAAAAAGAAGGTAAAAAAGCTAAGTTTAAAATTCATACCAATGCTACAATTATTTTGTTACTATTGAGTTCATCAGTAGCATTTTCACAAAATAATACTCCTGAATTAGATAGTTTAATTGTTAAAGCACATCAAAAAAATAAATCAATCAAAGCGGCACAGTTGCAAATTGATAAATCAAAGGCAAACATTAAATCGGCTTACTCGTTTGATAAAACAAATGTTTATTACAGCTATGATCAAAATAATTTGGCTTTAAATAATTTACCTTTAAAAGTACTCGGAGTACAACAACGATTTTTATTTCCAACGGTTTATAGTGCTCAAAAAAAATTATATTCGGCTGAATATGAAAGAGAAAAATCAAATTTTGAAATCATAAAAAATAGATTGTCTAATGAAGTAGCAAAAGTTTATAATCATATTGTCTATTATCAAAATCAGGAAAAATTATTCAAATATCTAGACAGTTTGTATCAAAATTTTTCAAAAGCAAGCGACAGACGATTTGAATTGGGAGAAACTAATTATCTTGAAAAAATAACGGCTCAAAGCAAGTTTAGACAAATTAGAACCAAATTAGCGCAAATTCAAAAAGACAAATTGGCTAATTATGAAATGCTAAAAGGATTACTACAATCGGATGAAAAAACGATTATTAAAAATGAAAAATTAATCCCAAACAATACTTTGAATGATGGTTCAAATAAATATATATATAATACTTATTTTGAGAATATTACTAAAACATTTGAATCGAATACTAAGCTTCAAAAACAACAGTATTTGCCCGATATAAATATAGAGTATTTTCAAGGAACAAATAATGGTTTATCGCAATCATTGTATGGCTTTCAAGTAGGTTTATCGGTTCCAATTTTATTTGGAGGTACAAAAGCTAAAATTAATGTTGCCCGTTTAGAATTACAAAGTTGGGAACAACAAAAACAGAGCGAGCAAACTAAAATTGATACGTTTATCTCACAAAAGAAAAGTGAGTTACTTAAACATGAAGAAGGAATAAAATACTATAAAGAATACGGAGAAAAATTGGCTAAAGAAATTATAAAAGTTGCTGAAATGAGCTATAAACATGGTGAAATAGATTTTTTTCAATATATTAACTCTTTAGAAAATGCCACATCAATTCAGGTTGATTATCTTGAAAACGTGTTACAATACAACAAAACCCAATTTGATTTATACTACCTTAATTACTAATTTACGATGAAAAAAATACTATATATACTTGCAGCAACTTCTTTACTAATTTCATGTAAAGATGTCAAAACAGAAGTTCCTACTGATAAAAATGATGGTTTAACTGTAATCTCTACCAATCAATTTAAAACTATGGCAATGGAGGTTGGAACTCCAGTAGCACAAGATTTTGATGTTACTGTAAAAGCCTCAGGTAGAATAGATGTTCCGCCACAAAATAGAGCTAAAATTACTTCTTTCATTGGTGGATATGTAAAAGCTACAAGTCTTTTGGTTGGAAATAAAGTTGTAAAAGGACAGCCACTCTTGACTATGGAAAATACAGAATTTCTTGATATTCAGAAAGAGTATCTTGAAGTTGCTGAACAAATTACTTATTTAAAATCGGAATTTGAAAGACAAAAAACACTATATGATGAGAAAATTACTTCTCAAAAAAACTACCTAAAGGCAGAAAGTGATTATAGAAGAGCCAAAGGAATGTATCAAAGTTTGAGAGCTAAATTACTTTTGCTAAACATCAATCCGAGTAATGTTGAAAAAGGAAAATTGACCTCGGTTGTTACAATTTTTTCACCAATTTCTGGAGATATAGTGATTATGAATGCTAATGTTGGAATGTATATTGCTGCTTCAGATGTAATTTTAGAAATTGTTGACACAAGTCATTTGCATTTAGAATTAGCTGTTTTTGAAAAGGATATATTGAAAATTAAAGTAGATCAAAAAATAAAATTTACTGTTCCAGAGGCCTCTAAGGAAATTTTTGATGCAGATGTGCATTTGGTAGGAAAATCTATTGAGGGAAATGACCGAACCATCAATGTTCATGGACATTTGGATGACGCCATCAAACAAAGATTATTGACAGGTATGTTTGTAGAATCTCAAATCATTACCGATACTAAAAAAGGATTAGCCATTCCAAAAGAAGCTTTAATCTTTGAAAATCAGAAATATTTCGTACTTTTATTAAAGAAGCTAGATGATAAAGGATATTCCTTTGAAAAGGTGCAGGTTCAAAAAGGCACTTCATCAGAAAATTTTGTTGAAATTCTTCCAAATGATGAAGTTAATGTTAATTCAAAACTATTGACCAAAGGTGTTTTTGATATTATTAACTAAAATGAAATTACTGAATAATTATTAATCCATTATTTAAACATATTAAAGATGATTAAATCTAAAAAAGAAAAAGAAGCAATAACAATAGATAATTATTTAGACAATCATTACATACACAGAAGTAATTGGTTGAGAGCGGCAGTTTTAGGTGCAAATGATGGAATAATATCTATTTCAAGTCTTGCCATTGGGGTTGCTACGGCTAGCTCAACAAGAGAACCAATTTTATTAGCCACCGTAGCCGGACTTGTTGCTGGTGCATTATCGATGGCAGCAGGAGAATATGTTTCGGTAAGTTCACAAACCGATACCGAAAAAGCAGATATTGAAAGAGAAATGCAAGAACTTGCAGAAATGCCCGATGAAGAGTTAGCGATATTGGCTCAAATTTACGAAAAAAGAGGATTGAAAAAAGAAACCGCTTTGCAAGTAGCTATTGAATTGACTGAGAATGATGCATTAGGTGCACATATTAGAGATGAATTAGGAATCAATGAAATAAGCCAAGCCAATCCTATTCAAGCGGCTATTTCATCTGGTGCTGCTTTTACTGTTGGTGGCTTTTTGCCATTACTGGTGGTTCTTTTTGCACCTTTAAAAAATATGGAATATTGGCTCTATGCTTTCACTATATTTTTTCTAATAATTTTGGGAAATATAGCCGCAAAAACAGGTGGTTCTAGTGTTAAAAAAGCAATTTTTCGCATAACCATTTGGGGTACAATTGCAATGGTATTATCGGCATTGGTAGGTTATATCTTTGGAGTTAGAGTTTAAAAATATAAGTGAACTATACAATTTATTTACAGAATTTTACAATATTAAATTTTTAAAAAAGACTATCTTTAGACTAACCAATAGAACTAAATACAAACTTTAAAAAAATTAAATTATGAACGACGCACATTTGCACATGGTTGTAAACCATTTTCCAATTATTGGAATTATTCTTGGTTTTGGAGTATTAATTGCAGGAATTATTTTTAAAAATGATTCGGTCAAAAACACCGCTTATTGTTTATTTATTGTAGGAGCCATTTTTGCTTTTGCAAGTATGACAACAGGTGAAGGCGCAGAAGAAATTGCTGAAAAATTGCCTTCAGTTACCGATGCAGTAATTCATGAACACGAAGAAATGGCTGAAAAATTAGCAATAGTTCTATACATTTTAGGTGTAGTTTCCATTGCTGGATTAGTTGCTAATTTCAAAAAACTTTCTCAAGCAAAATTAGTTTCTTTTTTAGCGTTGATTATTGCTGCTGTTGGAATCTTTTTAGGAAAACAAACCGGAACCACTGGCGGTGAAGTTCGTCATACCGAAATTAGAGCAAACGCTACTTCAACCACTGGAGCATTGCCAACGGAAACTCCTGGCGGAGAAGAAGATGAAGATTAAAAACTAAATTTAATTTAATAATATTACCCAAAATTGAATTTAATTATAGTTTTCAATTTTGGGTTTTTTATAAAAAGAACTTATACCATTAATATTTATAAAATAGTCCAATAGCATGAGGTATAATGCCGATTACTTGTCCCGAAAATTCGGGATAGTATGAAAATAGTCCAATTTTATTGGACTATATTGACCCGAG
>JAIFLT010000047.1 GCA_020048955.1 Flavobacterium sp. | reverse complement strand
AGGAAATATATTTGACAACCTACTTAATAGAATGATGAATATAAAACCTCAAACATATAAAATGATTATTAATTAAATGGATAAGTCAATATTACGATTTTATAATTGTGGATGAAGTTCATCATATCTCTGCATCCACATATAGACCTATAATAAATTATTTTAAACCTAAAGTTCTTTTGGGATTAACAGCAACTCCTGAAAGAATGGATGGAGAAGATATTTTAGAAGATTTCTGTAATCGTATTGCTGCTGAAATTAGACTTCCTGAAGCTTTAAATAAGAAATTATTAAGCCCGTTCCAATATTTTGGAATTACAGATAGTATTGATTTAACTAATGTTAAATGGGAAAAAGGAAAGTATGTTGCAAGTGAATTGACGAGTTTATATACAAAAAATGATGTGCGTGTTGGTCAAATAATTTCAAATCTTGAGAAATATACAAACGACATAAACGATGTGCGAGCAATTGGATTTTGTGTTACAGTTGAGCATGCAGTTTTCATGACAGAAAAGTTCAATTTAGCTAGTTTAAAAGCAGAATGTTTGACAAGTAAAAATTCAAATGAAAGAGATAGAATTAGAGCACAATTCAAGAAAAAAGAATTCAATTATTTGTTTGTAGTTGACATTTTTAATGAAGGTGTAGATATTCCAGAAATTGATACAGTTTTGTTTTTAAGACCAACAGAAAGTTTAACAGTTTTTCTTCAACAATTAGGTCGTGGATTGCGTTTAGCAGAAGGAAAAGATTGTTTGACAGTTTTAGATTTTGTTGGAAATTCAAGACCTGAATACGATTTTGAAAGTAAATTTAGAGCATTAATAGGAAAAACAACAACATCAGTTCAAAAAGAAATTGAAGATGATTTTCCTCATTTACCTTTAGGATGTTCAATTATTTTAGAAAAGAAAGCAAAAGAAACTATTCTTGAAAATATCAAAAAAGCAACTTCTTTAAATATAAATCAACTGATAGCAAAGATTAGAAATTTTCAACATCAAACTACTTTGCCATTAACATTAAATAATTTTATGGTGTTAAACCATATTTCTATTGAAACAATTTATAAAAAAGATAGTTGGTCAAGATTATGTCAAAAAGCAGGAGTTATTGATGATTTTGAACCAATTAATGAAAAGCAAATTTATTCAGCCATTTGTAAAAAGTGGTTGTCCACAAATTCTACAAGTTATTTCAATTTCATTTTAAAAATTGCCAAACAAGGTTTTAATATAAAAATCAATGATTTTAATGAGAATGAAAAAACAATGTTATTGATGTTGCATTATGACGTTTGGCAAAATCCAGAAGGTTTTGAATCTTTAGAAAAAAGTATCATTCAAATAGGAAAAAATAAAATTCTTGTTAATGAAATCATTGAAATACTAGAAATTTTAATTGACAAAATTGGATTTAAAGAAATCGATATTAAACTTCCATACGAACAACCATTAAAGTTACATGCACGCTATACAAGAGATCAAATCTTAGTAGCTTTTGGCTTGAGCACTTTTTATAAAAAATCATCTAACAGAGAGGGTGCAGCTTTTAATGAAAGATTAAATACAGAAATTCTTTTTATTAATCTGATAAAATCAGAAGAAAATTTCTCACCAACAACAATGTATGATGATTATGCAATTAGTGAAACTTTATTTCATTGGCAATCTCATAATGCTTATGGTCCAGAAACGCCAAAAGGATTATCATATATAAATCACAATAAAATCAATAAAAAGATACTTCTTTTTGTTAGGGAAAAAGCAAATGATGAAAACGGAAATACTCTTGGTTATGTTTTTATAGGTGAAGCTAATTTTAGAGAAACAGAAGGATCAAAACCAATGAGTATTAAATGGGAACTTAATGAACCAATGCCTAATTATTTGTGGAAAGAATCTGCAAAAATGTCAATAGGTTAAAAAAAAAACCTCCAACTTTCGTTAGAGGTCTTGGTAAATGCAATGTTTTTTTATTGGTATTTTAAATAAATAGGTTTTAGGTGTGAATTGCAATAATTCTTGTGGCGTTTACATTGTGGCGTTGCCTTCGTTGTTGTTTTTGTAAAGAATTTCAAGCAAAAATTCCACGGGTTTCGGATTATGCTTTTCATAGGTTCTTGGTTTAACAAAACATTCTATTGTATACTTTCGTCACTTCGAGTGTTTTTTAGAAAATTGCGATCGAGCAATTTTGTAAAAAATGTATCGAGAACTTGGGAGCACTGACTTCATTTTTTCATAGGTTCTCGATACAATTTTGCTCCATTGCATTGCACAAAATCACTCGAAGTGACGGAGGTTGAAGTTAGGAATTTGGATTTATTGGGACTTTTTGATTATGCTTTTCATAGGTTCTTGGTTTAACAAAACATTCAATTGTATACTTACGTCACTTCGAGTGTTTTTTAGAAAATTGCGACTAGCTATTTTTTAAAAAATGTATCGAGAACTTGGGAGCACTGACATCATCTTTTCATGGGTTCTCGATACAATTTTGCTCCATTGCATTGCACAAAATCACTCGAAGTGACGGAGGTTGAAGTTAGGAATTTGGTTTTATTAGGATTATTGGTATTGAATATAAATCGGTTTTGGTGTGAATTGTAGTAATTCTTCTGGTGTGTACATTTCCGCCTTACCTTCATTGTCGTTTTTGTAGAAGAGTTTGAATATAAATCGGTTTTGGTGTGAATTGTAGTAATTCTTCTGGTGTGTACATTTCCGCCTTACCTTCATTGTCGTTTTTGTAGAAGAGTTTGAAGCCAGTGAATTGTACTGGTTCTGGGTAGATGGTTCGCATCCAAGTGGCTTTTTTTAGTTCTTTACTGCCAAAGCCGTCCATGTCTATTACTACTTGTACTTGTGCGGTTGGTTTTATTTGGTCGTAGTCGGTAATCATTTTTTTGGTAAAGCGGTGTACTACCAATACTTTTGGTGGTAGGTTGTTTTCTGTAACCAAAGTAGTAAGAAAATCTATGGCATCATTGATATCGGTTGCTGACATGGTTCCAATTTTGGCACCAGGAACTTCGCCACCTTTCATAGAAAATTCAGGATCAATGCCTAAGTGAACGTTGGGAAGTTTTAAATAATCGGTTAGTGTTGCAATTTCTTCTTTAACAGTACTATGCCCTATTTGAACATCAAGAAAAACTAAGGCGTCAATTTCTTTTGCCCAAGCCATCACGGTATCAATTTGTTTGAACGGCATTCGTAGTCGGTAGTTACTTCCGCTACCATTTTTGCCTTGAGCGGTAACCGCAATATAATGCAACGCAGGTAAAGTTTCTACCGTAGAATCGGCTGCTTTCCAAAGTGCTACTTCTTCTTTTAGTTTGTTGAGCATTTCCGTTTTAGGAAGTTCACCTAATATTCCCATTCGTTTAGAATAGAGGTTTCCGTAAAAAGCGATGATGCGTTTGTAAGGCAATAGTGCTCCAGGCAAAGGATGTATGGTTTTTACAGGCCATTTTCCGGTAGTGTCGCCATTGCTTAGTGCTACCATTCTTTTTTGATAATCGACGGTATCTAAAGTGATGACTTTGGCAACTTTGACAGTATCTACTTTAGCTTTTGGCGGCTTATTTTCCTTAGATTGCGATTGGTTGCAACTTGAGGTAATAGTTAGTAATAACAAAAGCAGTAGCGTGTATTTGGCGTCAGACATAGTAGTATTTTAAGCGGTATAAATGTAGTGATTTTTTAGTTGGAGTAACGATTATAATTTTTTAAAATGACAGCTAGTTTGTTGTTTTGTTTTATAAAACTTGTATATTTGATGTTATCAAAAAAAAGAATTGTTATGAAATCGATTTTATCATGTATAGTTTTAGTGGCTTTAGGATTTGTTTCTTGCAAGCAGGAAGAGGAAACCAATATAGTTTCTACCAATTCGGAAACGTCTGTTTTTTCAGACGACTTTAAAGGACCAACTGCCGAACCTACAACGCCATCAACTGCTACTACGCAACCAGGTGCGCCTATGATGACTGCACCAAATGGCATGGTAACGCCAACAACGGCTCAACCTGTAAAAGTTGGAAAAGGAATGAATCCGGCGCATGGTCAGCCAGGACATCGTTGTGATGTTGCTGTTGGCGCTCCATTAAATTCGGCTCCCGCCAAAACTACAACAGCTTCAACACAATCGGCTACGATTACTTCGGCTGGTTCAACACCAGGAACGGTAACTCAAAATGGGGCTACAATTACAACTACAAATAATAACCTACCAGCAACTATAGCTGCTCCAGTAGAAACGGCTCCAGGAATGAATCCACCACACGGTCAAGAAGGACATGTTTGTTCTGTTGCTGTTGGTGCGCCTTTGCCTAAGAAGGAGTAGTTTGCAGTCTCAGTTTGCAGTCTCAGTCTCAGTGTGTAAAATACTGAACACTGAGACTGAATACTGAGACTGCAAACTGAGACTGAATACTGCCAACTGACTACGGAAGCTTTGTTATTCCCATATTGTATAATGTGAATGCCATAATATCTACACTTTCTTGTATGGATGCTGCTACTGATTTTCCAGCTCCGTGTCCGGCGTTTATGTCTATTCTTATTAATGTTGGATTGTCTCCGGCTTGTTTGTCTTGCAACTCGGCAGCAAATTTGAAACTGTGTGCTGGAACTACTCTGTCATCATGGTCGCCAGTGGTTACCATAGTTGCAGGATATTTGGTATTTGGTTTTACGTTGTGCACTGGAGAATAACCTTTAATATATTCGAACATTTCTTTACTGTCTTCGGCTGTCCCATAATCGTAAGCCCAACCTGCACCTGCTGTAAAAGTATGGTAACGCAACATATCCATCACACCAACTGCTGGCAGTGCTACTTTCATTAAATCGGGTCTTTGCGTCATGGTTGCGCCTACCAGCAATCCGCCATTAGAACCACCACGAATGGCAAGAAAATCAGAAGAAGTATATTTTTCAGCAATAAGATATTCAGCGGCAGCAATGAAGTCGTTGAATACATTTTGCTTTTGCATTTTAGTTCCGGCTACGTGCCATTTTTTTCCGTATTCGCCACCTCCACGAAGGTTGGCTACTGCATAAATACCACCATTTTCCATCCAAACGGCATTTGAAATACTAAAACTTGGCGTCAAACTAATATTAAAACCACCATATCCATAAAGAATTGTTGGGTTTTTACCATTCAACTTCAATCCTTTTTTGTGAGTAATAATCATTGGAATTTTTGTGCCATCTTTAGAAGTGTAAAACACTTGTTTTGATTCGTAATCGTTAGCGTTGAAATCAATTTTAGGTGTTTGATATACTTTAGAATCACCAGATTTTGGGTCAAATGAATACGTTGAGCCTGGCGTAATATAATTTGTAAAAGAATAATATAAGACTTTTTCTGTTTTTTTACCTCCAAAACCACCAGCCGTTCCTATTCCTGGTAATTGGATGTTTCTTACTAATTTTCCAGAATAGTCGTATTGTTTGATAGCCGAAACAGCATCAATCATGTAGTTGGCAAAAAGATAACCACTTCCTGTTGAAACATTAAGAACGTTCTCGGTTTCTGGAATAAGATCTTTCCAATTTTCAGGTTTCGGGTTGCTAACATCAACGGTTACAACGCGTGTGTTTGGTGCATTTAAATCGGTAGTAATAAACAATTTAGAACCTTGGTTATCGATGATAGAGTTATCGCTATTAAAATTATCTACAATAGTTATAATTGGACTGTTAGGTTTGGTTAAATCTTGAATGTACAATTCATTTCCGTATGTAGAGGTAGAAGCTGTAATTACCAAATAATGATTGTCTTCTGTAACATAACCCCCTACATATCTTCTTTTTTGGTCTAATCCAAAAATTACTTTATCGTCTTTTTGACGTGTTCCTACTTTGTGGTAATACAATTTGTGTTGGTCGGTTTTTGCCGAAAGTTCGCTACCATCAGGTTTGTCGTAACTTGAATAATAGAAGCCTTCGTTTCCTTTCCAAGACACGCCACTGAATTTAATATCTTCTAAAGTTGGTTCCAATATTTTTTTGGTAACAGCATCCATAACGATTACTTTTCTCCAATCGCTTCCACCTTCAGAAATAGAGTAGGCTACTTTAGAACCATCTTCTGAGAAATTTACACCACCAAGAGAGGATGTTCCATCTTTAGAAAAAGTATTTGGGTCAAGAAATACGCTTTCTTCTCCTTTAGCGTTTTTTCTATAAAGCACCGATTGGTTTTGAAGTCCGTTGTTTTTATAATAATACGTAAAGTTACCTTCTTTGAAAGGTGCACTTATTTTTTCGTAGTTCCATAGTTTTTCAAGTCTTGATTTTAGGGCATCTCGGTAAGGAATTTTACTAAGATAATCGTAAGTAAGACGGTTTTGCTCTTTCACCCATGAACCCGTTTCTTCCGACCTATCGTCTTCAAGCCAACGGTAAGGATCAGCTACTTTGGTATCGAAATAAGTATCGGTTACTTGACCTTTTTTGGTAGTTGGATATTGCATTTTGTTTTGACTCATTAGTGTAATTGGGAGTGCCAAAGCCATTATTAGAATTGATTTTTTCATTTTTTGATTGTGTTGAAGTGTTTGCAAAACAAAAATAGTGAATTTATTTGTTACGATTTTTTAAATTTTCTTGTTAGAATTTAAAGCTAAAAAACCCAACATTAATGCTGGGTTTGATTATTAATTTGAATTTGATTACCAAATTTTAACTCTTTTTTCTGGAGCTAAATAAAGTGAATCTGTTGGTTTTACATTGAAGGCTTCATAGAATTCAGGAATGTTTCTAACCACACCATTAATTCTAAATTTAGCAGGCGAATGTGGGTCGGAAGCCACTTGACTTCTCAATGCTTCTTCACGAGTTTTGTCTAACCAAACTTGTCCCCAACCAAGGAATACTCTTTGAATTCCGGTGTAACCGTCCATTTTAGGAGCTTCTTTTCCGTTTAGTGACATTTTGTAAGCTTTAAGAGCGATGCTCAATCCGCCTAAGTCACCAATGTTTTCGCCAAGAGTAAAGCTTCCGTTAAGGTTTAAATCTGGAAATGCTTTAAAACTGTTGTATTGGTCAACAAGCGCTTTTGTTCTGGTTTGAAATGCTGTTAAATCTTGTGGAGTCCACCAATTTCTCATCACACCTTCACCATCAAAAGTACTTCCTTGATCGTCAAATCCGTGTCCGATTTCGTGACCAATTACAGCACCAATTCCACCATAATTTACGGCATCATCAGCAGCCAAATTAAAGAAAGGCGGTTGCAAAATTGCCGCTGGAAAAACAATTTCATTAAGCGTAGGGTTGTAATAAGCATTTACTGTTTGTGGCGTCATTCCCCATTCAGCTCTATCAACAGGTTTTCCTAATTTGTTGATCATTCGGTTGTATTCAAATTCGGTAGCTCTAGTTGCATTTCCATACAAATCGTTTTTTGCAACTTTTAAAGCTGAATAGTCTCTCCATTTGTCTGGATATCCAATTTTAATCATGAATTTATCTACTTTAGCAAGAGCTGCTTTTTTAGTGTTTGCACTCATCCAATCTAATTCTTTGATGCTTGCTGCGTATGCTTTAAGTAGGTTTTTTACCATAGCCGTCATACGTTCTTTAGCTTCTGGAGTAAAGTGTTTTTTTACATATACTTTACCAACAATTTCTCCCAAACCACCATTTACAGCGCTAACCGCTCTTTTCCAATCTTCTTCTTGTTGCTCTGTTCCGTATAATGTTTTTCCGTAAAATTCGAAGTTTTGTTTGTCTAAAGCAGTGTTTAAGTAACCAGCAGTGTTGTTAATTAAACTCCATTTTAAATACGTTTTCCAAGTATCAATAGGTGTATTTTTGATGATATTGTTTAAGCTTTTTGTGTAAGCTACTTGAGCAATCACTATATTTTTTTCGTTAGCAACACCTGCATTTTTTAACATAGCTGTCCAATCAAAATCTGGCATTAACGATTTTAAATCGGTTAAAGCATATTTGTTGTAAAGCGCTGCTGTGTTACGAGTGTCTTCTTTTTTCATGTGGTTGGTTGCCAAAGTAGTTTCTAAAGCCATAACTTTAGCTGCACTTTCAGCGCCATTTGGTAGTCCGACTAGTTGCCACATTTTTTCGATATGCGCTACATATTTCTTACGAATGTCCAACATTTTAGCATCATTCTGAAGGTAGTATTCTCTTTCAGGAAGTCCTAAACCACCCTGCCAAGTCATTAAAGTATATTTTTTTGGATCTTTGAAATCTTCTGTAACAGCAACTGAAAAAGGAATTGATACTCCAGTTCTATTGGCTTTACCGAAATAAGTTGCTAAGTCAGTATAATTTGTAATAGCATCAATAGCTTTTAATTCCGATTGAATAGGAGTAACGCCTTTTGCATCACGGTCTTTACGATTTGTATAAGAGCTGTAGTAATCTCCTATTTTTTGCTCGTCTGAACCTTCAGAAAAACTTCCTTTTGAAGCTTCTTCAATAATAGCTTTAACGTCTTTTTGCGATTTGTCATACAGCATATCAAAAGCACCATAAGATGCCTTATCTGCAGGAATTTTGTTGTTTTTAGCCCAAGTTCCATTAACGAAACGGTCGAAGTTATCGCCTGGTTTTACTAAGGTATCCATATTCTTTTTTGTAATACCTGATACCAATTCTTCTTTTTTGCTACAAGATGCCAAAAGCACTGTAGCTGCAAGAAGAGAGATTTTGATGTTTTTCATATTTTAGTTTAATTTGTTAAAAGGCTAATTTACGGAATTTTAATTATTACTATTGGTTGTCTTTTCATAATATTTGTTACAGAAGCTAAACTTGAATTGGTTTGAACAAGTGTTAAACTTTATAAAAGAAGCACTCTATTCCAAAAGTTATGGCTAATTTTGCCCCAATAAAATAAAACAATGAATACGATTATTTCTCAATTACATCACCATCATTCTTGCAACCAGGCGAGTTAATGATGTATTGTAACTAATCAAACAACATAATTAAAAACCCGTCTGAGTATATCAAGACGGGTTTTTTGTATTTATACACTCCGTGATATACTCAGATTTTATTTCAAATTAAAAAATGAGTACTCTAAAAATTGCGGTCCAAAAAAGTGGCCGATTAAGCGAAAAATCACTCCAACTTCTTGAAGAATGTGGCATCAAAATTTCTAATGGCGAACGAAAACT
>JAIFLT010000039.1 GCA_020048955.1 Flavobacterium sp. | reverse complement strand
AACCAAAAAAGATTCCATAACGGAATCTTTTTTTTGTTTCAAAATCAAAAAACACCACTTATACCAATAATATTTATGCGAATCAAGAGTTTTTTAATTATCAACACAAGACCTAAAAGGTTTTAAAAACCTGTTAGGTATAACCCCAGTAATAATATTATTTTATTACAACTCTTGATTCGAATTATTTATAAAATAGTTCAAAAGTTTATGGTATATTTTTGATGATGTCTTGTTTTATATAGGCACTGATTTACTAGTAAAAAGGTTGTTCTTGTGCTATTACAAAGGAGAAAACAACAAATAATAATAGTAACTTTTTTATAATTTATTATTTTATCATTTTAATCCTATCAAAACTCAACTCACTAAAATGACTAATCACTTCATCTGCTTTAGAATAATCTTGCATTTTTGAATTGACACTATCATAGCCAATACAATAAATTCCGGCTGCTTTTGCAGCTAAAATTCCGTTGGTACTGTCTTCAATTACGATACAATTTTCTCTTGGTGTTTCTGATAAAAAAGCAGCATGCTCAAATATTGCAGGATGTGGTTTGGACTTCGGGAAATCTTCTCCAGATACGATATGCGTAAAGTATTGATATAAATCAAATCGATTGAAAACTCTATTTATAGTCACTTTTGCTGATGACGATGCCAAAACCAATTGCATGCCATTTTGATGTAATTCTTTTATCAAATCTTCCACTGCATCTAACAAATATAAATCTTCTTTTTTATCGAAAGCATCATTAAATAAATTGCGTTTAGTTTCTACAAGTGTTTGAACATCTTCCTCTAAATTGAATCTTTTTTTCAACTTTTCAAAAATATTCTTAGTAGAATTTCCTGTAAAGGATGCGTAAATTTCAGGTGTGATTTCTATATTTAATTGCTTAAAATGTTCGTTGTAAGCATAATGATGCACAGGTTCTGTGTCAACAATTACACCGTCCATATCGAAAATTACTGTTTTTATCATTTTGTTAGTTTATGAGTTTAATTGGTTAAAAGTTTAAGAGTTTACTATTCCTTCTAAACTCATAAACTTTTAAACTTCTAACCTTTTTTAATCAAATATCGAATCACCGTTTCCGCCATATACAAACCAAAAAGTCCAGGCATGTAGCTATTAGTTCCGTAAAACGATTTCTTGTAGTTGCTTCCGTCAGTCATTTTCAAGCTGCTTTCATCTTGAATTTCTGAAGAGAAAACTACTTTTAGTTTATCAATTTTATGCTCTTTCAAACGTCTTCTGATGGTTTTAGCAAACATGCAATTGACTGTATTTGTAATGTCTGCAACTTTTACTTTGGCAGCTTCCATTTTTCCGCCTGCACCCATTGAAGAGATAATTTTTACTCGTTTGCGTTTGGCTCCAACAATCAAATTTAATTTTGGAGTTACGCTATCAATACAATCTAAAACGTAATCGTATTTTTCTTCTACAATTTCAAAAGCTCTTTCTGGCGAAAGAAATTCTTGTACACGAGTCAAATTTAATTCCGGATTTATATCCATCAAACGATCACCAACTACATGAACTTTTGGCATTCCTTCCGTAGAATGTAACGCTGGTAATTGTCGGTTTACGTTGGTAATATCAACCACATCACCATCAACAATAGTAAGACATCCAACGCCTGCACGAGCTAAAAACTCGGCAGCAAACGAACCAACACCACCCAATCCGACCACTAAAACATTAGCGTTTTTTAAATTATCTAATCCTTCGGGTTTGAAAAGTAATTCTGCTCGTTCTTGCCACTTTGCCATTCTTTTTTAGTTTAAATTGTTTAAGGTTTAAAAGTTTTAAAGTTGTTTGAAAACCGTATTAAAATTTATTTTCAAAATTTCAATCAAATCTTCAATTTTTATGTTTTTGTATTTTGCTGCTAAAATATAAACTTCTTCTAAGGTTTCTTCGATAGTATCCGTTTCAAGGAAAAACCTATCGTTTGGAACCGATTTAAAAACGGTTTCCAAGTCGGGATTTCTTAATAAATATTTTCCAAAAGAAAGATAAAATCCGTTATCTATTAATTGCTTTGCAACCAGTTCATTTTTTGAAAATCCGTGAATGATTATTGGAACGGATATTTTCAATCGCTTTTTAATTTCTATCAATTCATCAAAAGCAGCTACTAAGTGCAACACTAATGGTTTTTGATATTTTTCTGCTAAGGCAATTTGCTTTTCAAAAACCTCAATTTGCAATGCTATCGGAATTTCAATTCGTTTATCTAATCCACATTCGCCAAGAGCTAAACATTCACTCAATTGCAGTTTTTCTTCAATATTTTTTAAATCATTATCCAACCTATTTGTATCAATATACCAAGGATGAATCCCTATGGAATAATTTGGAATGGTTGCATCAAATTCCCAAGGATATTGATTGACCAATTCAAAAATATTTGGAGAGTTTGTGAATTTATGAGTATGTAAATTGAAATACTTCATTAGTCATGAAACTTCTTAACTCCTGCCAAAATCTCCACATTCAAATCATTTTCCAAAGGAACAATCGGACAAGAATATTTATGATTATAAGCACAATAGGGATTGTAGGCTTTATTGAAATCAATCGTCCAAAGTTTGCCTTTTTGAATTCTTAAATCTACATAGCGACCACCAATGTAGCTTTGTTTTCCCGAAGTCAAATCGGAAAATGGAAGAAATAAATAATCATCAAAACCTGGTTTTTTAATCAACTCAATGTTTTGATACACATTTAATTTGCAAGCAACACCATCAATAGTAAAAAGCAACTCACCATATTTTACATATTCTGGCAGCCTATCAGTTGATGTTTTCATCTTAAAAACTTTCTCCTTTTTGGTTCTAACAAAAGTGGCTTCAACAATGTATTTTTCACTGATTGGAAAAAAATCTAAAGACTTAAAATTTTTAAAATCTTCTTTTGTTAATGGACTTTTCTCTTTATCAGCATAATCGAAATTAAGATTATCTTGAAACTCTTTAGAAGTTTCTGCCGTTTTATCCTGGGCACTTGATACTATAAAACAAGAAATTAGAAGGAAAGAGAATAACTTTTGCATCAGAATAATTTTTACAAAAATAGTTCAAAAGATGTTATACCACAAAGTCGCAAAGCCACAAAGTTTTATACCTTTGCAAAATAACCCATGATTCATGTTTAAAAACGCTTTACGCAAATATATAGACAACTTTAGAGGTTTTAGAAGAGAAGTTTGGATACTTACTTTGGTTACTTTTATAAATCGTGCTGGAACGATGGTTTTGCCGTTTTTATCAAAATACTTGAACGATGATTTGCATTTTTCCTATGAGCAAATTGGAAATATTTTAGTTTGTTTCGGATTAGGTTCTATGGTTGGTTCGTGGCTTGGTGGAAAATTATCGGATAAAATTGGATTTTATAAAATAATGATATTCAGTTTGTTCGTGAGCGGATTAATGTTTTTTGGCTTGCAATATGTTACAAGTTATATCGGACTTTGTATTGCCGTATTTTCAATTATGGTAGTTGCCGATATGTTTCGTCCTGCCATGTTTGTTTCACTTGGAGCGTATGCCAAACCCGAAAATAGAACTCGTGCATTAACACTGGTAAGACTTGCCATCAACCTCGGATTTGCCGCTGGACCAGCTTTGGGCGGATTAATCATTATGAATATTGGTTACAAAGGACTTTTTTGGGCAGATGGTGCCACGTGCATTTTGTCTATTTCAATCTTTTGGCTGTTAGTAAAAGAAAAGAAAAAACCTGCGGAATCAAAAGAAGCAAAAGCACTTCTTGAAGCCAATAGAACATCCGTTTTTAAAGACAGACCATTTTGGATTTTCTTATTTATGTGTGTCATTACAGGTGTTTTATTCTTTCAATTGTTTACTACGATTCCATTATATCACAAAAAACAATTTAATTTGAACGAACTTCAAACTGGTTTGCTACTTACCTTAAACGGTATATTGGTTTTCTTTCTAGAAATGCCTGTGGTAAGTTATATTGAACGCAATAAATTGAATAAAGTAAAGGTAGTAACAATAGGTTGTTTGCTTATGTCTGTTAGTTTGTTTTTACTTTTAATCAACTTTTGGGCAGGAATATTAATCATCATGATGTTATTCATGACAGTAGCAGAAATGTTTGCTTTTCCATTCTCCAATTCATTTGCAATGAGTCGTGCGCCCAAAGGTCATGAAGGTCGTTATATGGCAATTTTCACGATGAGCTTTAGCGCAGCACATATTTTGAGCGCCAAAATAGGAATGGGTGTTATTGCTGCTCATGGTTACCAAATGAACTGGCTGTTTATGGGGATTCTAGGGATAATCGGAACTGCTGCTGGGTATTGGGTGATGCGCTTGGTTGCTAAAGAGAAAGTGACGAGTTAGCAAGGTTTCGGGTTTCAAGTTCCGAATTTGTCATGCTGAACTCAGTAGAAGTACTTTTTTGTCTACAATAACTATAAAAATCTTCTTCTTATGTCTTGAAAAGTAGTATTTATAGTAATCAGTTCTTCAATGATTTCTTTTCTCAAAACATCAATATCATCTTCTTTTAAATATTTTGCCCAAGCCGTTTCTTCCAATAAAGTGCGGATTTGCTTGATTAGTTTAGTAGTTTCTAAGGAGGTTCTTAAAACTTTATCAGAACAATAATTTGAGCTTTGTTTGTGATAGAAATTCACAGATTTAGACTCATAATCCGCTTCAAGAAAGTATATCTTATCTACATCATTATCAGAATAAAAATCAGACCAATTGGCGTAACCGAGTTTGGTTCTATTGGAATTTGGCACTTCGACTGCGCTCAGTGTGACAGCAGAATTTGAAACCAATCTCCATTTGCAATTGGCTACTCTACTCCAATGATTGGATAAACGATAGACTCCATTTTCGACAAAATAATAACAACTACCCGATTTGCTTTTGTAATGCAGTTTCAAATCTTTTATTGCATTTACATCGACTTCTTTGAAAATACAAAAAGTATATTTGTGAAAATTGGTTTTATTATAGGTTTTAATTGGCATGAAATAAATTCTTGTTTGCGCAAAAGTACTACATTTTTTTTGCCACGGATTCAACGGATTATTACTGATTTTTTAAATCCTTGCAAAAAAGACTTTTAAATATAAATCCAACACCAGCAAACGTTAAATTTAGTTAATTAACTATAAAAATAGTTATATAACTAAAAATATAGTTATATATTTGTCCTATAAAATAATTACCATGCAAAAATTAACGAATAAAGAAGAAGAAATTATGCACATTTTATGGAAGCTAAAAAAAGCTTTTGTAAAAGAAGTTATGACGGAAATAATTGACGAACAACCGCATTACAATACGCTTTCTACCATAATCAGAAATTTAGAAGAAAAAGGATATGTAAGTCACAATGCCTATGGAAACACACACCAATATTTCCCGATTGTAGCCTTAGAAGAATATAGAAAAGAATTTATGAATACAGCAATTGAAAACTATTTTGACAATTCATATAAAAATTTGGTTTCGTTTTTTGCTGAAGAAGATAAAATTTCGGCTGACGAGTTACGTGAGATTTTGGAAATTATTGAAAAGAGAAAATAGAGAAAAGAAAATAGAATTTAAACTGTAATTAAAACTTTCATTTAAAAAAAGAGATACGATTTTAGAAATTTTTAAAATTGAGGTTGTTTTTTGAAATTGATATTGATATTGAAAACCATGGAAGAAATTGTAACTTACTTATTAAAATCAAGCGGATTGTTGGCGGCCTTCTTTCTTGCTTATCATTTTTTGTTGCGAAAAGAGACTTTTTTTACTAACAACCGTTGGTTTTTACTATCTGGTTTGGCTGCTTCCATCCTATTGCCTTTATTTTTTATTACTAAAATTGTTTATGTTGAAAGTCCGAAAATTGCTATACCTGTTGCTACCAAAAACAATGATTTACCTATAATAATTGACAAAGCAACCCCAATTACATCGGAAAGTATAGATTGGCTTCAAATCTTGTTTATTGTTTATGGTATTGTTGCAACAATCTTAATTATTAAAGTCATTATTGATTTGTTTTCACTTGTAAAACTGTTGAGAAAGCAAACCACTCAGAAGCAAGAAGACCTGTCTTATATCAACATAAATCAAGATATAGCGCCATTCTCATTTTTTAATTATATTGTGCTTAACTCAAGTCTTTACTCGCAAAAAGAATTAGAAAGTATCTTATTGCATGAGAAAATTCACAGCCAAGAAAAACATTCCATAGATGTATTGATTGCTAAGTTATTTACCATTATTTTTTGGTTCAATCCATTAATTTGGTGGTATCAAAAAGCCATCATTCAGAATTTAGAATACATTGCTGATAGCAAAGCAATACAAAATATAGAAGACAAAAAGTGTTATCAAATGGCACTTTTAAAGGTAGTTTCACATCAAAACTGCTTACCCATTACCAATCATTTTTATCAATCATTAATCAAAAAACGAATCGTTATGCTAAACAAAAATCAATC
>JAIFLT010000055.1 GCA_020048955.1 Flavobacterium sp. | reverse complement strand
CATAATATAAATTATCGGATATTTTATATAGTACACAATGTAAATTATCGGATAATTTTAAAAAATATTTTAAAAATATCGGATATTTTTATGTTTTTTAGTATCTTTGTGAAATGATACAGCGAAAAAAACAGACCATAATTGCCGAACATCTTTCAAAAAAAGAGTTCACAATCCTTATTGGCGCTAGACAAATAGGGAAGTCAACACTGTTGAAACAATTGTATGATGATTTAAACCAAAAAGGCGATGCGGTTCATTTCTTAAATTTAGACCGTAAAGAAATTTTAGACGAATTAAACGAAAGTCCCGAAAATTTGTTCAAAATTTGTCCCTTGCAACAAGATAAAAAAATCATTGTTTTTATTGATGAAATTCAATATCTCGATGATGCCACCAATTTTATAAAATTACTCTTCGACGAATATTCAGACAAATTAAAGATAGTTGCCACAGGAAGTTCAGCATTTTATATAGACAAGCAGTTTAATGATTCGCTTGTGGGTAGAAAAAAGATTTTTCAAATGGGAACGCTTGATTTTGAAGAGTTTTTGCTTTTTAAAGGACGAAATGATTTGGTCGAAGAAGTTTTAAAACTCAAAAACTATAAAAAAGTAAAATCCATTCAGGAAAACGTGCTTTGGGGTTATATGGACGAATTTATGAATTATGGTGGTTATCCTGCCGTGGTTTTAGAAAATGATATTACCCAAAAAATAGAATTACTCAAAGACATTAGGGATTCATTTATAAAACGAGATATTTTAGAATCTGGGATTATGGACGAAACCAAGTTTTATAGATTATTGATGCTTCTAGCCAGTCAATCTGGGAATTTATTGAATGTAAACGAAATTTCAAATACGCTGCGCATCACCAATGCCACAGTGGAAAATTATTTGTATGTGTTGCAAAAATGTTTTCATATTACCTTGGTAAAACCATTTTACAACAATTTACGTAAGGAATTGACCAAAATGCCCAAAGTGTATATCAATGATTTGGGGTTGCGAAACGTATTGATTAATTATTTTTCACCATTAGAACAAAGAGCCGATAAAGGAATGGTTTTGGAAAATTTATCTTTTCGATTACTTTCAGAAAGATACGACCAAGATCAAATAAAATATTGGCGTACTGCCGATGGAAATGAAGTTGATTTTGTCGTAGAAACTTCCTATTTAAAAGGTTTTGCAGTGGAAATAAAATTCAACGAGCAAGAAATAAAATGGAGTAAATACAATAAATTCAAGCAGAATTATCCTGATTTTCCTTTAGAATTTTGGTGGTGGAAAAAAATGGAGTTGATGTTTTAACCTACAAGGTTTATAAAACCTTGTAGGTTTTTTTATTTATACCTAAATTTGCTTTCTCAATTTTTTGACAACGATTTCATTAATTGAGTAATTTTATGGAAAACAAAAAGAAAGTTGCCTTTTATACTCTTGGGTGTAAATTGAATTTTTCGGAAACTTCGACCATTGCCCGAAGTTTTCAAAACGAAGGTTTTGAGCGCGTTGATTTTGAAGAAATTGCCGATATGTATGTAATCAATACGTGTTCGGTTACAGAAAATGCCGATAAACAATTCAAGCAAATAGTTAAAAAAGCCATGAAACTCAACGATAAAGCATTTGTTGCTGCCGTTGGTTGTTATGCACAATTGAAACCTGAGGAATTAGCTGCTGTTGATGGTGTTGATTTGGTGCTTGGTGCTACTGAAAAATTTAAAATCACCGATTACATCAACGATTTGTCCAAAAACGATTTTGGCGAAGTACATTCGTGCGAAATTGAAGACGCCGATTTTTATGTAGGCAGTTATTCTTTTGGAGATAGAACTCGTGCTTTCTTGAAAGTGCAAGACGGTTGCGATTACAAATGTACGTATTGCACCATTCCTTTGGCGCGCGGAATCTCGAGAAGTGATGCTTTAGAAAATGTATTAAAAAATGCCAAAGAAATTTCGGAACAAGGTATCAAAGAAATCGTGTTAACAGGGGTGAATATTGGCGATTACGGAAAAGGAGAATTTGGCAACAAAAAGCACGAACATACCTTTCTAGATTTAGTTAAAGCGCTTGACGGTGTTGAAGGAATTGAACGTTTACGAATTTCATCTATCGAGCCTAATTTGTTGAAAAATGAAACAATCGATTTTGTTTCAAAAAGCAGAACTTTTGTACCTCATTTTCATATCCCGTTACAATCTGGAAGTAATGAAATTTTGGGCAAAATGAAACGTCGTTATCAACGAGAAGTGTATGTTGATAGGGTTTCAAATATTCGTCAAGTAATGCCACATGCATGCATTGGTGTTGACGTAATTGTAGGTTTTCCTGGTGAAACCGATGAACATTTCTTAGAAACTTATAATTTCTTAAATGAGTTGGATATTTCCTATTTGCACGTTTTTACTTATTCCGAGAGAGATAATACAGAAGCAGCAACTATGGAGAATGTTGTTCCAATGAATGTGCGTTCCAAAAGGAGTAAAATGCTACGGGGATTATCGGTTAAAAAACGTCGTGCTTTTTACGAAAGTCAAATTGGAACGAACCGAACCGTGCTTTTTGAAAGTGACAATAAAGAAGGATACATTCACGGATTTACAGAAAACTATGTAAAAGTAAAAACACCTTGGAATCCTGAATTAGTAAATACGTTGCACGAAATCAATTTGACAAGAATAGATGAAGATGGAAGTGTTAGAATGGAGTTTTTGGCAGTAAATGTGTAAATTGTATAATGTATAATGTATATTGTAAAATTGTATTTTTTAAGCAGTACGATGCAATAATTTATTGTTTTTGATGTAAAAATAAAGTGATTGTAGTAAATATTGTCTTAATGCAATATACAATTTTACAATATAAAGTATTCAAAAAAATCAATATTTATAGTTAAACCTGATTTTAGTAATCCTAAAAACTGATTCGCTGTATTGTTCAATAAATTCATATTTATGTCTTCCTGGTTGTTTGAAATCGATGATTCTTTCGCCAGAAATCTCATAGTACATGGAGTTTCCTTCAAACATAAATCGTTTGCCATTGTTCCGATAGGCAGAACGAATTAAATCAAATTCAGATAAATTCCATGTAGTAAGATTAGCATCTAAATCTTCTAATTCTGAAAATAATCCTTCGGTAATTTCGGTTTTGCAACCATAATATTTTTGGATGTTTTCAAAAAATGATAGGATAGTAAGATTTAGTTCTTCAGAATTCATTTGATAAAGATAAAAAATAAAATTCCAAAACAAAAATTCCAAATTCCAAGCTTAAACTATTGGAATTTGGAATTCTATAAATCTGTAATCTGATAACTGCAACCTGTAATCTAAATTTTAATTCCAGGGGGTAATAAATCTCTATAAGTTGTATTTTTTCTAAAAAACAATGCAATTTTAGGAAGAATAGGAACCACTTTTAATTTACGTTCGTAGGCAATTTCCATAATATTCTTCAATAAATCATTTATAAATTCTTCATTAGTAAAACCTTCAAAAGTATTGATTCGTGTTAGGAAAATCTTTTTTTCTTGAAAGGAATATTCAACAGAAACCAACTTTCCATCGACCAAAGTTTCAAATTGTCTAGCGAATGTGTTGTCTTTAATTTCCATTTTTTCTAAAATTAACTCTGAGTTCATGTATAAGTGGGATAAATAAATTAATTTTATGCAAATTTCGGAATAAAATATGGATAAAGCCACCGAAATACGTTAAAATATGAGTAAGATACACGTTTATTTTATGCCAGGACTAGCAGCAAGTCCAACAATCTTTGAAATGATTGATTTGCCAAAAGACAATTTTGAAGTACACTTATTGCATTGGCTTCTTCCTGAAAAGAATGAAATGCTTGTTGATTATGCAAAGAGAATGGCTGAAAATGTAAAACAAGAAAATACAGTTTTGATAGGTGTTTCCTTTGGTGGCGTTTTAGTTCAGGAAATGAAACAGTTTCTTACTACAAAAAAAATAATTATTATTTCAAGTGTTCGAAGTAATTCTGAATTACCAAGAAGGATGAAAATAGCCAAAACTACTAAAGCCTACAAATTACTTCCTACAGGATTGTTACAGGATGTTGAATTGTTTACTAAATATGCTTTTGGTGATACCTTAAAAAAGAAATTAAAACTTTACGAGAAATACCTTCACATGCGCAATAAAGAGTATCTCGATTGGGCAATTGAGCAAATGATTTGTTGGAATAGGACTAAAATTGATATGGAAGTTATCCATATTCATGGAGATGCTGATGAGGTTTTTCCAGTAAAAAACATCAACGGTTTTATCAATGTAAAAGGAGGTACGCATGCTATGATTTTGAGTAAATATAAATGGTTTAACACCAATTTACCAAAGATAATTTTAGAATGATTTTGATTTTGGATTGATTTTTGTAGCTTTGAAAAATATACATTTGAGTTATGAAATCGCCATTAACAACAAGTTTGCGCAAGCAAACTCCTATGATTAAAAAAGGCGATACCATATGTTACCGCTGAAAAATAAAATTTAAACATATGAAATCGCCATAAACAACAAGTTTGCGCAAGCAAACACCTATAAATAAAAAGGCGATACCATATATGACCACTAACAAATCAAATTTTACATATATGAAAAAGATACATTTTTTTAGTGTAATGGCACTATTAGTCTTAGCAAGCGGAGCACTTATTTATGCCACTTCTGGCAAGCAAAAGGAAAAACAATTTAAAGAAGGTACGTCTCAATATTTTCCTAATTCTGTTGATTTTGCTGGAGAAAAAGCGCCTTTGCAAATAGCCGACGTAAAAGAGCGATTTGATAGAGAATTATTAATCAATTCTAATTTGCATTCTTCTACAATACTAATTATAAAGCGTGCTAATAGAGCTTTTCCTGTTATTGAGCCTATTTTAAATCAGTATGGAGTTCCGGATGATTTTAAATATTTAGCAGTTATCGAAAGTTCATTAACTAATGCTGTTTCTTCGGCAGGAGCAAGAGGTGTTTGGCAATTTATGCCAGATACTGCCAAAGAAAAAGGAATGGAAGTAAATGATGGTGTTGACGAGCGTTACCATCTTCAAAAATCTACCGAAGCAGCTTGTAAATATTTATTGAAAGCCAAAGAGAAATTCGGAAATTGGACCCTTGCAGCTGCTTCCTATAATGGAGGAATGAATGGAATAAATAATAAAATTACAGAGCAAAAAGTTACAGATTATTATGATTTATTGTTAACAGACGAAACTTCAAGATATGTTTTTAGAATTTTGGCTTTGAAAGAAATCATGAAAAATCCAAATTTGTATGGTTTTGATGTGGCAAAACACGAATTGTATGATAACATTCCAACAAAAACAATTGAAGTTGATAGTTCTATAACCGATTTAGCAACATTTGCAAAATCACAAGGAATCAATTACAAAATTTTAAAAATCCACAATCCTTGGTTGCGAGACAAGAAATTAGTTAACGCAACTAAGAAAAAGTATTTGATTGAAATTCCAACTGAAGGTTATTAGTCAGTTGGCAGTTTTCAGTGTTCAGTTGGCAGAAATGTTTTGAACATAAAAAAGTTCGCAATTTTTGCGAACTTTTTTATTTAAGTATCATTATAACTGAATACTGAACACTGCCAACTGAATACTAAATTTTCTTCATTTGTTCTTTCATCATTTTAATCTGATCGTTCAACATTCCTTGTTTATCCAGTTTTTTAGCTTCGTTGATAAGGTTGGTTGCTTCTAATTTTCTTCTTCTAGACATGGCTACACCGGCTAGATTTAATTTTGCTACAGCCAAATCCATGTCCATATTTAAACCCAATTCAATTGCTTTTTTGAAGTATTTTTCGGCTTGAATTAAATTAGTTTGAGATAACATTAATCCTTGCAAGTAGTTATAATACCCTTGTTGTTTTTGAACCAAAGCCGTTTCAGGATTTTTTATTTTAACCAACCATTTTTTAGCACCTTCAAAGTTTTGTTTACGCAATTGTAAAAAAGCCATTAAAATATACTCATTTTTAAAATAAAGAAACAAAGGAATTAATGACAATAAGATAAGAAAAATTCCATTTCCAATATTACCCTCTGTAAATTGCCAAATAGCGACGATAAAGATTAAACCTGTTAAAATAAGTTTGATATTTCTGTGAAACATAATAGTGTATTTTTAAGTTTGCAAAGATAATAAATAGAAATTAAAATATTTTTAAAAAACTACTTGCAAGTAATAAAAATCGTTGTATATTTGCACTCGGTTTAAAAAAGACCTCAAGAAAAGATTATTATACGATTTTAAAGATAAAAAGCAATGAGCAAAAGAACGTTTCAACCATCGAAAAGGAAAAAGAAGAAATAAACACGGATTTATGGACAGAATGGCTTCTGCAAATGGAAGAAAAGTCCTTGCGCGTCGTAGAGCTAAAGGAAGACATAAATTGACAGTATCTTGCGAACCAAGACACAAAAAATAATGATTAGATGCTAATCAATATCAAGCCGTTACTTTTATTAGTAGCGGCTTTTTTTTAAACCTGTTTATAAAATTTAATAAGTTTTTGAAGCTATTTCCTGCTATTCGTTGCAATCTTTTTAATTTTAAAGAAAAATTAAAAAGGATTTCCACTGCTATCAGGGCTAAGCTTATCAGCAGTCAAAATTGATTAATTTATAAGATAGTAAAATTTTGAAACTTTGAGTCTTCGTGACTTAGTGGCAAAAAAAATAACAACAACACAACAAACTAACTACAATGCCAAAAGACAATTCAATCAAATCGGTTTTAATTATTGGTTCAGGTCCAATCGTTATTGGGCAAGCCTGCGAATTTGACTATGCAGGTTCACAATCGGCACGTTCTATTCGCGAAGAAGGAATTGAGGTAATCCTTATCAATTCCAATCCGGCAACCATCATGACCGACCCAAGTATGGCGGATCATATTTATTTATTGCCACTAACAACCAAATCAATTATCCAAATTTTAAAAGAACATCCTCAAATTGATGCGGTTCTTCCAACAATGGGTGGACAAACCGCTTTAAATCTTTGTTTAGAAGCCGATGAAAAAGGAATTTGGGAAGATTTTAATGTAAAATTAATTGGAGTTGATGTCAATGCAATTAATATCACCGAAGACCGCGAACAATTCAAGCAACTATTAGAAAAAATAGGTATTCCCGCAGCACCAGCAAAAACAGCAACTTCATTCTTAAAAGGAAAAGAAATTGCTCAAGAGTTTGGTTTTCCTTTAGTAATTCGTCCTTCGTTTACATTGGGTGGAACTGGAGCTGCTTTTGTACATAGTAAAGAAGAATTTGACGAAAAATTAACCTATGGTTTAGAAATGTCGCCAATTCATGAAGTGCTGATTGATAAAGCACTACTGGGATGGAAAGAATATGAATTAGAACTTTTGCGTGATAAAAACGACAACGTAGTAATTATCTGTTCGATAGAGAATATGGATCCCATGGGAATTCATACAGGAGATTCAATTACGGTGGCACCTGCAATGACTTTATCGGATACCACATTTCAAAAGATGCGTGATATGGCTATTTTGATGATGCGTTCCATCGGAAATTTTGCTGGAGGTTGTAACGTGCAATTTGCCGTATCGCCAGATGAAAAAGAAGATATTGTTGCCATCGAAATCAATCCTAGAGTATCACGTTCTTCTGCTTTAGCTTCAAAAGCTACAGGTTATCCCATTGCAAAAATCGCTTCTAAACTGGCTTTGGGTTATCATTTAGATGAACTTCAAAATCAAATTACCAAATCAACATCGGCGTTATTTGAACCTACTTTAGATTATGTTATTGTAAAAATACCACGTTGGAATTTCGATAAATTTGAGGGAGCTGATAGGACTTTAGGACTTCAAATGAAATCGGTTGGAGAAGTTATGGGAATTGGGCGTTCGTTTCAAGAAGCGCTTCACAAAGCAACCCAATCACTTGAAATTAAACGTAACGGACTTGGAGCAGACGGAAAAGGTTATAAAAACTACGAACAAATTATAGAAAAACTAACTTATGCAAGTTGGGATAGAGTTTTTGTAATTTATGATGCCATTGCCATGGGTATTCCGTTGAGTAGGATTCACGAAATTACTAAAATTGACATGTGGTTCTTGAAACAATATGAAGAATTGTATTTGTTAGAAAGAGAAATTACCAACTACAAAATAGATACTTTGCCCAAAGAATTATTGCTTGAAGCCAAGCAAAAAGGGTATGGCGACAGACAAATTGCACACATGTTGGGTTGTTTGGAAAGTCAGGTATATAAATTGCGAGATGACATGAACATTAAGCGTGTTTATAAATTGGTAGATACTTGTGCTGCCGAATTTAAAGCACAAACTCCTTATTATTACTCTACTTTTGAAGCTGAAATTCAAACGGCTAATGGCGAAAGATACGTTCATAACGAAAGCATTGTAACCAATAAAAAGAAAGTAGTTGTTTTAGGTTCCGGACCAAATAGAATTGGGCAAGGAATTGAGTTTGACTATTCTTGTGTGCATGGTGTTTTGGCTGCTAAAGAATGTGGTTACGAAACAATTATGATTAATTGTAATCCCGAAACGGTTTCAACCGATTTTGATACGGCTGATAAATTGTATTTCGAACCTGTTTTTTGGGAGCACATTTACGACATCATTCGTCATGAAAATCCTGAGGGTGTAATTGTTCAACTTGGCGGACAAACGGCTTTAAAACTAGCAGAAAAACTATCTAAATACGGAATTAAAATCCTTGGAACTTCTTTCGACGCCTTAGATTTAGCCGAAGATAGAGGACGTTTTTCTGAATTATTAACCGAATTAAATATTCCGTTTCCAAAATTTGGAATTGCAGAAAGTGCTGACGAAGCATCGAAATTAGCCGATAGTTTAGATTTTCCTTTATTAGTTCGTCCATCGTATGTTTTGGGTGGTCAAGGCATGAAAATTGTCATCAACAAACAAGAATTAGAAGAACATGTAATTGATTTATTGAAATCGATTCCAGGAAATAAATTATTACTTGACCATTATTTGGATGGAGCCATAGAAGCCGAAGCCGATGCCATTTGCGATGGAGAAAATGTGTACATCATTGGTATAATGGAACATATTGAACCTTGCGGAATTCACTCAGGAGATTCAAATGCTACTTTGCCACCATTTAATTTAGGTGAATTTGTAATGCAACAAATCAAAGATCATACTAAGAAAATCGCTTTGGCTTTAAGAACAGTTGGTTTAATCAACATCCAATTTGCTATAAAAGACGATACGGTTTACATCATCGAAGCCAATCCAAGAGCATCAAGAACAGTTCCGTTTATAGCCAAGGCCTATGGAGAACCTTATGTAAATTATGCCACTAAAGTAATGCTTGGTGAAAACAAAGTAACCGATTTTACTTTCAATCCGCAGCTTAAAGGTTATGCTATTAAGCAACCGGTTTTTTCTTTCAGTAAGTTTAAAGATGTAAACAAAGCACTCGGGCCAGAAATGAAATCTACAGGTGAAAGTATTTTATTTATAGACGATTTAAAAGACGATCAATTCTACGAATTATACAGCAGAAGAAAAATGTACTTAAGTAAATAAAATAGAAAATTCCAAATGAAAATTTGGGATTTTTATTTATTGGGTTTTATAGTTAATTTCTGTATTATTTGATTTTGATAGATTAGCATTTCGAGTATCATTTTCTCAATAGATTTATGAAAAAAAATTATTACAACGATTTGGTAGCTTGCTTCAGTGGCGATTATTTATCACCAAGCCTTTACAAATATAGAGAAAACTTTAAATTAAACCGCTGTGCTTTTCTAAATAAATCCCGAAACAAGCCATTGAACCGCTGTTATAAGCTTTTTTTATTTTTTGGTTAGTTTAGCTTTTAATTCTACTAAAGTGATTTGTTTTTCTTTTTTAGTTATGGAACCAATAGCAATTTTCTTTTTTATGTCAGCTTTTAGCCAATAGTCGCCACAAACCGAAATAGAATAGTCCGTTATTTTTTCGTTTTTATGAGCGAATCCTTTTGAACCGTCTGAACCTGTTTCAAATGCAATCACATAAAATTTTCCGACTTCAAATATTGAAAGATAAGGTCGGCATAAATTTCCAATATCACCCCAGACTATTACTTTCTTTCTTGTTTCTTTTCCTTTGTAAACTTCTATGATTTCAACTTCCATTGACATTGGTGTTTTTTCTTCATAAATATCTTTAAAAGTCAGATATTTTGTGACTTTAACTAATGCAACAAGTTTTGTTGTTGGTGCAACAGTTAAAAATTCACCTTGAGAGTCGCAGTCACAAGCTAAAATTGTCTGTCCAATTGTCAAAAAGAATATTGTCAATAAAATTTTAAGTTCTTTCATAGTCGTGTTGTTCTAAAATTGCTTATAACTCCTAAATTGTCACAATATCATTGCGTATATACTCCCAAATAGCGTTTCGCAGCTTGCAGAAGTGGCGGATTAAGGAAGCCTAAACTTTGGGTTAAGCACTGACTTTGCAAGTACAAAATCAACTTTAAATTAAGCCCAAAACCCGCAATCTTGCAAAACCTGTTAGTCGACGTTTTTTTCAAAAGTTCCAGTTTTTTCATTGAAATAATATTTTTCGATAAGCTTTTTTGGTTTTATCTTTAAACTGTAACTTTTCGGTTTATTTATAAATTCGCCTTGATAAACTTTAATTGTATCGATACATTCATCTCCTTTTTTGTAAAGAACATCAATATAATAGACATAATCTAAAATTTCTTTGTCCTCTTTCCAATGAAAAGAAGATATTTCATAATTAAAAATTGAATTTATTTTATGTGTTTCAGAATTATATCTCAAAATATCCACATAGTGATAATTTCCCAATGTTCCACCACCAGCAGATTCTGCAATAAACTCTTTTTGATTGTCATTACAATATACATCAATAAATTTCAAATCTTCATTTCCTCCATATTTTGATACATTAGTTATATAGTCTATTTCTTTTTTAGTTTTACCATCAAAAAAAGCATAATGTCCCATATCACAAAATATATATTCAGTAATATTATCTGTGTTTAAATTCACCTTTTGAGGTTTAAAAGATTTTATGTAGTCATTAAATAACATTTTTTTATTTTCGATAATTTCTCTCTTCTTTTCCGTTGTTTTAACTTCATTCATTTCTTTTTTACAACTTATAAATAAGATTATTGAAAGAATAAATGTTGTTGTTTGTAGATTTTTCATAAAATTGCTTATAACTCCTAAATTGTCACAATATACTGCCAAATAGCGTTTCGCAGCTTGCAGAAGTGGCAGATTAAGGAAGCCTAAACTTTGGGTTAAGCACTGACTTTGCAAGTACAAAATCAACTTTAAATTAAGCCCAAAACCCGCCATTTCTGAAAGCACCTGCTGTTAGCCGTTCGGTTATTTTAGTTCTGGGAATAAAATTAATATTATTTCTTTAAATTCTTGATTTTGAATTGGTTTATTTGTTTCAAATTCTACAAGTTTCTTTTTGAAAGTTCCTTTTTTTTCATCTAATTTCATTATTTGGTTAGTTCTTTCATAAAAATTCATTGCTTTTAAAATCATTTCTCCATTTTCTCTATAAAATTGCATTGCATTGTTCATTACACCAAGTAAATTTGGGAAATTGAAACTTATTGGTTTGTTAAGTTTTAAAGAAAGAATAACAAAAAGTTCTCTATGGTTTTGATATGCCAAAGAAAATTTATCCTTATCATTTAATTTAATTGCAAATCTCAAAAGTGACCAACTTTCTAATTGCGTTTGTGATTGAATTTTTTTATAAAGTTCTGTTACGAAATCTTCATCTTCTTTTTTTATGAAATAGTTTCTTTCAAATAATTGATTAATTGACTGAATTAAAAAACCGTTTTTTTCTATAAAGTAATTTTCGGCTAATAACATAAAAACAGTTTTTCCATTTTCGTCAATTTGGTTGATTTCAATTTTTATATTCAAGGATCTTAAAAGAAAATATGAAAATTTATTTTTTTCTTTTAATTTTAGAATTTCATTTAAAATTAAGTTTTCATCAACTCCAATAATTTTAGACAAATCTAAATTTTCATTTAAGTATTTAGTTTCTTCGATATTTAGTTTGTCAACTATTCCTTGACCTGCAAAATATTCTGCTGAACTATCTAAATAATATTTTTCAATTTCTACTATGAAATTATCAATGTTTTGTTTATCCATTTTTGGCTTGTATTAATTTATTTTTGGCTTTATTTTTTTTTCGTATTATTTTCTTTTTTGTTCATTTCGGGTTAACTAACGGCCAACGTTCCCCAGCTTTCGCTCTGTTGCTGCTGCGAACACTGACCAAACAAATCTACTAAATTTCTTTTGAAAACTAGAATTGTTGACACCTGATTATTCTCCACGAAGACAAAAATAGCAAGCGCAAGCCCAGCAATAGGCGAAAACTGGTGTTGGCAGTAGTTTTTTGCTAAAACTACTTAGTTGGTATATATTATTCGTATCCGCAACAACCTAAATATTCATTATTATCTAAATTAATATTTTTGTAAATTTTCACTACTTTATTACTTTTATCAATGAATACTAACCTTACATTTATTTGATATGTACTATCATTATTAGTAATATTTGTATTTAACTTTGAATATTTATATACCTTATAACCATCATCACATTTCATTTTTCTATTTGGTCGACCGTAAATCTTTATAACATCTTCCTTACTCTTACCACTTAAATCTATAGTATCTTTATATGTTGATGTTTTCCATTGGCTGAAACATTTATTATATTTATTAAAAGTTATAAGGCTAAAAGCTATTTCTTCTTGTTCTTCATAATCTTTGTCTTTAAATGTAATTCCAACGTAACCATTTGCTATCTCGATTTTATCTAAGTCTTTAGTGTATAAAAATGATTCATAGCCACTCAAATTTTGAGTTACTTTAAGAGGTTTGCCTAATTTTTTCAAAAGTTCAATTTCGCTTATTCCAATTAACTTATCATTAAATAAACTTTCCTTATAATTTTTACTGTAAGTTGTTATAAGTTTAGCTTTGAAGACATCAGAATAAGTGAATAGTAGGTATAAGGTTATCAAAATAAGTAAAATAGTCAATAATATTTTCTTCATATTTGTTTGCTGTTTAAAGTCATGAATTCGTCTATTTTGGGTAAAATTACTGCCAACTCCTAAATTGTCACAATATCATTGCGCATATACTCCCAAATAGCGTTTGATTTGCGCTATTAAAAGCTGTTTTTTATTCAAATTTACAAAACTAAAGTTTATCCTACAAGAAAGTCTGGTTTTATAATTTTTCTTGGTTTTATGATTTTTATTTTCTGAAAAATCGTCAGTTAAAATGGTCATAAAATGACAAAATTTCAGTTTAAAGTATTCATTATTTTTCTTGGTTTTATGATTTTTATTTTCTGAAAAATCGTCAGTTAAAATGGTCATAAAATGACAAAATTTCAGTTTAAAGTATTCATTATCAGTCAAAATGACTTTTTTTTTGTGTTGGTACATAATTTGTTTTTTAGATGAACATAACTAATAAATGTTTAATTTAAATTATAGAATTATGAACTTAATTAAAAGAAACACGGTTCCCTTTCCATCCATTATCGATGAATTATTAAAACCAGATTGGTTGGGTGGCATTCAAAGTTTTAACAGCATGGTTCCTGCCGTAAATATCAAAGAAACCGATACAAGTTTCGGAATTGAATTGGCAGCTCCGGGAAAGAAAAAAGAAGATTTTAATATCGAGATTGATCACAATGTACTTACAATTTCTTCTGAAAATAAATCGGATAAAGAGGAAACAGAGGGTAGATATACAAGAAGAGAGTTTAGTTATTCGTCTTTTAGAAGATCCTTTACTTTACCTGAAACTATAAATTCAGAAAACATTAATGCTACTTATGAGAATGGTGTTTTGTATGTGGCACTTCCTAAAAGAGATGAAGCACTACCAAAACCAAAACGAATGATTGAAATTGGTTAATTAATTGTTGGTTAGAATGAAAACGCAACCTCAAAAAGTTGCGTTTTTTTTATAATTTCTCCTGCAGTGCCTTAATCTCATCACGGTATTTAGCAGCTTGCATAAAATCTAATTCTTTAGCTGCTTTTTCCATAGCTTTTTTAGCCTCACGGATTTTCTTTTCAATTTCGGGTTTAGATAAGTATAAGCTTTCGGGTTCGGCTGCTTTTAATACTTGATTTTCATAATATTGAGTAGAAACCGAATTTCCGGCTAGAGCACTACCCAAGCTTTTATTCAATGCTTTTGGTTCAACTCCGTGTTGGGTATTGTAATTCACTTGTTTTTCACGACGGTAGTTGGTTTCGTCTATGGTTTTTTGCATGGATGCCGTAATTTTATCGCCATACATAATGGCTTTTCCATTTACGTTTCGAGCGGCTCGTCCTACGGTTTGTGTTAGCGAACGATGACTTCTTAAAAATCCCTCTTTGTCAGCATCAAGAATAGCAACCAATGAAACTTCAGGTAAATCTAATCCTTCTCGAAGTAGGTTTACTCCAATTAATACATCAAACAAACCTTTACGCAAATCTTGCATTATTTCTACACGTTCCAAAGTATCAACATCAGAGTGAATGTAACGGCAACGAATGGAAACTTTCGTTAAATATTTGGTCAACTCTTCTGCCATTCTTTTGGTTAATGTGGTAACTAAAACACGTTCATCTACTTCACATCGTTGTTGAATTTCTTCAATTAAATCGTCAATTTGATTCAAACTCGGACGCACTTCAATAATTGGATCTAATAATCCAGTTGGACGAATGACTTGCTCAACATAAATTCCCTCTGATTTTTGTAATTCATAATCGGCTGGTGTTGCTGAAACATAAATTACTTGGTTTTGCATGGATTCAAATTCTTCAAACTTTAACGGACGGTTGTCCATTGCTGCAGGAAGACGAAAACCGTATTCAACCAAGTTTTCTTTTCTACTTCTATCGCCACCATACATGGCATGAACTTGCGAAATTGTTACGTGACTCTCATCAACAACCATCAAGAAATCATCTGGGAAATAATCTAACAAGCAGAATGGTCGCGTTCCGGGTAAACGTCGGTCTAAATAACGGGAATAATTTTCTATACCTGAGCAATAGCCTAGTTCGCGAATCATTTCTAAATCGAAATTGGTGCGTTCTTCCAATCGTTTTGCTTCTAAATGTTTACCAATTTCTTTGAAATAATCTACTTGTTTAACCAAATCTTGTTGGATATCCCAAATGGCTGCTTGCAAAACATCAGGTGAAGTCACAAACATATTGGCTGGATAAATAGTCAGTTTTTCGTATTTTTCTAAAACTTGAGAACTTCTGGCATCAAAGGCTTCAATTTCTTCAATTTCATCGCCAAAAAAGTGAATTCTAAATGGTTCGTCTCCATAACTTGGGAAGATTTCGACGGTATCGCCTTTAATTCTGAAATTGCCTGGAGTAAATTCGGCTTCTGTTCTAGAGTACAAACTTTGTACTAATTTGTGTAATAATTTGGTTCGAGAAATTACTTGATTTTTTTCAATAGAAACTACGTTTTTCTGAAACTCTACTGGGTTTCCAATTCCGTAAAGACAGGAAACAGACGAAATTACTATAATATCACGACGACCAGAAAGTAGGGCAGAAGTAGTGCTTAAACGAAGTTTTTCTAATTCTTCATTAATAGATAAATCTTTTTCAATATAGGTTCCAGTTACAGGAATGAACGCTTCTGGTTGGTAATAATCATAGTAAGAAACAAAATACTGCACCGAGTTATTTGGAAAAAACTGCTTGAATTCTGAATATAATTGTGCGGCTAACGTTTTGTTGTGTGCCAAAACCAATGTAGGTTTTTCTACATTTTGAATTACATTGGCAACGGTAAATGTCTTTCCAGAACCCGTAACTCCTAATAGCGTTTGGTATTTTTCGCCATTGCGAATTCCATTTGAAAGTTTTTCAATGGCTTGCGGCTGATCGCCTGTGGGTTCGTATGCGGAGATTACTTGGAATTTCATAAATCAAAAATAAAGTCTTTTTTCGGAAAAATAAGTTGCATTTTGAATAACACTATAAGAACTATTCTCATTATCTTCATAATTTCTCCATACAAAATTAGCATACCAATCGGCAAACCATAACATTTTATTATGAGTACTTTCTAAAAAGCAACATGAAATTTCAATATTGTGTCCTTCGCCCCAAACTTGAGTTTTTATATAATCTGGAAAGCTTTCACCATGACTAACTTTTATGGTTCTTTTGTCTAAAATGATTTCAACTCTTTCGTGTTTAACTATTTCATTTTTCAATAATAAACCCAAAGCATAGTTGTAGAAAATATTTTTATCCTTTTTTAAAGCATCAAAAACTTTTGATTTATTTACTGTTAATGAAATAATCATAAACGAATGGCACTTTGTAGATAACTTGCTTAATTGATTAGAAATAAAACTTGAATGTTCAGGAAGAAAATTTGCTCCTTTTTTTTCAATGTTTGGAGTGAGTTTATATTTTTTGTAAATATCAGAAATGAAACGGGTAATATATTTTTCGTCATTTTCAGAAATAACTAAACCAGTAAGAGTAATATATCTACTTGATCCACCATTTCTATTTGGTTTGTCAAGAGTCCATCCTAAATCTCCGCTTTCATCAATAAATATCTTCATAAAAAAAAGGGCAATTGCCCTTTGAATTTTTCTTTTAAAAAGATAGACCCTAAATCCGATGCATTTACAATACATTTATGGTAGATGTTTCACCGCCACGATTTTTTAGGAATTACCTATCTTGTACAAAGATACAAAACAATTTGAAAAAGTCAAGTACTTGTATAAAAATTAACAATTTATGATTTTGTTTTAAAATATCAAACATAAAACTTCCATTCTTTCTGTTGCTTTTCACTTAAGAAAGTCCACGCTACAAAACGGCTTATTTTTTGTCCTTGCGCCATTTCTATAGTTTTAATTTCTACTGCTCCAACTTTGTTTAAGGTTTTGTAAATGCTTCGTAAATTATCTTTTTTAGAAACTAAAGTAGTATACCAAAAAACTTGTAATGGATATTTTACACTCTCGTAAATCATTTGGGTAATGAAACCAATTTCTCCTCCATTGCACCAAAGTTCGGCGTTTTGACCACCAAAATTTAAAATAGGTTTAGCTTCGCTCAATTCGGCTTTGCCTCGGGTGGTTGTTTTTGTGTCTTTCAAATTAGTTACTTTTCTAATAGATGCTTTAGTTGCTTCCTCTTGCGATGAATGAAATGGTGGATTGCAAATGGTAAAAGCAAATTTATCTTCGGGTAGAATGATGTTTTTAAAAACAAATCTTGGTTCCGTTTGCAATTGAAGACTTATTGCTTCAATTAAATGTGGATTTTTTGCAATGATTTTTTTGCAATTTTGAAGTGCATTTTCATCGATATCTGTTCCAACAAAACTCCATTGATATTCATAATTTCCAATTATTGGATAAATACAATTGGAACCAATACCAACATCTAAACCAATTACATTTTCACCTTCTGGAATAATTTGGTCATTAGAATTGGCTAATAAATCGGCTAAATAATGAATATAATCGGCTCTTCCAGGAATTGGCGGACATAAATAATTTTTAGGAATATCCCAATATTGAATACCATAATTAGAAACTAAAATAGCTTTGTTTAAAGCTTTTACAGCTTCGGGATTGGCAAAATCAATAGTTTGATTTGCCAGTTCGTTATTGTTCTGTTCTACATGGTGTTCATTAATGAAAATATAATTTTTTAAAATAGGATAATTATAAATTAATTTTTCAAAATCGTATCTAAATCTATGAGGATTTCTTGGATGTAGTGTAGTTTTTTCTGGTATTATTTTGTTCTTCATTTTGTCATTTCTCTATATCAAATATAGGAAAATGAATGCAGAAAACAAGAGATTTAATCAAAACATTCCATTAATAGTAAATCGCCGTCAGAATGTTCAATCATAACAATTCCATCTTCGGCTACATGATTGCTGCTTCCTGTTCTGTAACCAATTGTAAGTTCTTCATTATACAATGGATAGAATAGATTTTGGGTGGTAATTCCGTTTACTTTTCCGATAGGTATTAATGAGATAGGTGTATCTTTAGGGTACCATTTTTCAAATTTATTGTGTAATAAAAAGATTTTGGAATGGTCGTCTAAAATTACGATTTTTAATTTATTTCTATAACTTACAATATTAGTAATATTTGTGATGGTATGATCGGCACGTTTTCCTGTTGCCCAAACCACATTTACTGCTTTATGACCTTTTTCAATTAAATAGTCGAAGGCTTTTTCTAAATCGGTTTTGTCTTGATTTGGAGTATGCACAATTTCAAGCGGAAATTGTTTTTCTTTATAAATTTCTGGATTAAAATCATCATCAAAATCTCCTAAAAGCACATCAATCTTTATGTCCAATTGTAAAACTCTGTCAATGGCGTTGTCTAAAACTACAACTATTGGCGACCATTCTAGTAATTGTCCCAAAAGTTCAAAACTACACGATGCGCCATTTGCAATAATTAATGCAGGTTCTTGATCGTCTCGAACTATGTGATGTGATGACATTTTAAAAGGTTTTAGGTGCTAGGAAGTTGGTTTTAGGTAGTAGATTTTTTTTAAACGTATCATCACTAATTAAAATCTGCTGTCTTTAACCTATTGAACAGTATAATTTAATGTGTCAATTTCAGATAAATGAAAATAGCCCAAAGGATAATTATCTTGGTTGGTTTGGTTTATAATGTTTCCTCTTAATGTTGCTGGTGGTGTTGCAAAGGGACTCCCGCCAGCACTTCCTGCAATGTTTAGTAATTTGTTCATGTAGTTGAAGTAGCGAATTGAAATTCCTTTCAAGCTAAAACTAAGAACGTCACCAGATTTTAAATCGCTATCGGTATAAAATCCAAACATTTGATTTCCTTGAAAAAATTCATCTTTGATAACGCCATATTCTGGTAATAATTTTTCGGAGTTTTTTACGCCTATTAAATAGTTATTGTCTTCTAAACCATTGTCTTGATAGAAAAATTTTACTTGAATTTCGTCTCCTCCAAAACCCTGTACCGTAGTTTGTTGTGTGCTATCAATAGTGGGAGTGGCTAACAATTTTTCGGTTGATGTATACGTTTGTCCCAAATATTGAATGTTTAAAGTATAATTTTCATTGATAACAGGAACAAAATTGGAGCAAACATAATTGCCAGTGTTTGGTATTTCTACAAAACTGAAAACAGTATTGGAACTATTAGTAACAAAAACAACTGCTCCTGAAACTACAGGTATGGTATTACTGTAATAATCCGTAGTAAGAGTAAGTTTTATGGTTTGGTCGTTTCCTACAGCTCCTTTTTGCCATAAAATATTGGCATCAATAACCAATTTTGGATTGGCGGTGTCTAAATCAATATCTACTTTGTCTTCGCAACTTGCAAAAAATAGGAGAACAAGAATATAGATTGTGTTTTTCATTTTGTTAGAATTTAAAGTTATAAGAAACTGCCGGAACAATTCCGAAGATAGATAATTTTATGGCTTCATTTTGTCCTGAATCTTGGTTTTGTCGGAAACTGATAGAAGCTGCATTTTTTCTAGCGTATAGATTATAAATACTAAAAACCCATTCGCCTTTCCAACGTTTATTGTCACTTCTTTTGGGAGTTAATGTTGCGGAAACATCTAAGTGATGGTATAGTGGCAAATTATTTTCATTGCGCAAACCATAGTTTGGAACTGTGATATTTTGATAAGTATATTGACTGTTTGGATAAGTTACAGGTTGTCCTGTTTGAAGTACAAAATTGGCGCCAAAATTCCATTTTTTATTTAATTTATAGGAGCTTGTTATGGCTAAATTATGGGTTTTATCATAAGCAGAACGGTACCAATTTCCGTTATTGATTCCGGTTTCATT
>JAIFLT010000033.1:6602-6960 GCA_020048955.1 Flavobacterium sp. | reverse complement strand
AAATGATTTTATATCAAAAATAACAGGATTGACAATTGAAAAAATACAGGAATTGAGACTCGAGAGCTCTGCTCGAACAGGCGAAGCAAACGAAACGGACAATTAAATCTTCTGCCAACAGCCGTTTTGATATAGTGGCGTTTCGGTCATAAACTGAAACTCCATTTTGTATTTTAAAATTCAGTCATCAACTGAAAGTTAAGGCTTATTTTATCCCCACCATCTCAACTCAGCGGTACGTTGTGCGTATTCCTTGGCAAGTATTGATTTGGATTTTTATCATTTTATCAATAGTATTGATTTGTTTTTTTATCAAAATAAAATTTTTTAGAATAAATTTGAGTAAAAATTGTCTCTA
>JAIFLT010000033.1:0-6568 GCA_020048955.1 Flavobacterium sp. | reverse complement strand
TTTGGATTTTTATCATTTTATCAATAGTATTGATTTGTTTTTTTATCAAAATAAAATTTTTTAGAATAAATTTGAGTAAAAATTGTCTCTATGAAGTTAGGAGTTTGTTGGCGATTGGATAATTTAAAATATAGTTTGGGACAATCCTCCTTTTTGGATTTTTAGATGTGCCGAATAATTCCTGAAAAAAAATCAAAAAGGAAGATGCTTTTCGATTTTTAAACGATTTGAATAAGAAAATCAAGTTTTTGAATTGTTTCTTTTGTTGCTTTTAAATACTAATTTTCATTTCCTAAATTACAATATTTTATCCTCCTAAATTACAGTAAATCATAGTAATATTCAATTGGAAAATCAACAAAGTACAAGAGTTTAAATGAGTATGACAATTTGATAATTCAATAGTAAAATTCACTTTTAAAATATCCAATTCCCCAATATTTAAAAAAAACCTATACTTTTGCCGAACAAACAAAATACATAATGGCAAAGAATTTAGTTATTGTAGAGTCACCAGCAAAGGCAAAAACCATCGAAAAATTTCTTGGCAGCGATTATCAGGTCGAGTCAAGTTATGGTCATATTGCCGACTTGCCTTCCAAAGAAATAGGAGTAGATGTCGAAAACGGATTCAAGCCAAAGTACGAAGTTTCTGCCGATAAAAAAGCATTAGTAACAAAGCTCAAAGGTTTAGCTAAAAATGCCGATATGGTTTGGTTAGCTTCCGATGAGGACCGAGAAGGAGAAGCAATTTCTTGGCATTTATCAGAAGAATTAAAATTAGATAAAAACAAAACTAAAAGAATTGTTTTTCATGAGATTACTAAAAATGCCATTCTAAAAGCCATTGAAAATCCAAGAGAAATTGATTACAATTTAGTAAACGCACAACAGGCTCGAAGAGTTTTAGACAGATTAGTAGGATACGAATTATCTCCAGTTTTATGGCGAAAAATTAAAGGCGGTTTGTCTGCCGGTCGTGTCCAATCAGTTTCTGTACGATTAATTGTAGAACGCGAACGAGAAATTCAAAATTTCAAACCAGTTGCCAGTTATTCTGTAGTGGCAGAATTTGTAAACGAAGCAGGAAGAGCTTTTAAAGCCAAACTCCCAAAAAATTTTAATACAAAAAAAGAAGCCGAGGATTTTTTAAACAAAAACATCGGTTCCAACTATAAAGTAGGCGATTTAGAAACAAAACCTACAAAAAAATCGCCAACAGGACCATTTACAACATCAACACTTCAACAAGAAGCGGCTCGTAAATTATATCTTCCAGTTGGAATTACCATGCAATTAGCTCAACGTTTGTATGAAGCCGGATTAATTACGTACATGAGAACTGACAGTGTTAATCTTTCTAAAGAAGCTATGGATGCTGCTCAAGCAGAAATTATTAAATCTTACGGAAAAGAATTTTCTAAGCCACGAACGTTTACCAACAAAAGTAAAGGCGCACAGGAAGCTCACGAAGCCATTCGTCCCACGGATATGTCACGTCACACAGTAAATATCGATAGAGATCAAGCGCGGTTGTATGATTTAATTTGGAAAAGAACAGTAGCTTCTCAAATGAGTGATGCCGAGTTAGAAAGAACCAATCTAAAAATTGAAGCAAACAATCATTCAGAAATTTTTACAGCTTCAGGAGAAGTAATTAAGTTTGAAGGTTTCTTGAAGGTTTATCTTGAAGGAAATGATGACGACGATGAGGAACAAGAAGGAATGTTGCCTGCAATGAAAGTCAATGAAAAATTAATTAATAATTATATCACGGCTACAGAACGTTATTCGCGTCCGCCAAGTCGTTATACAGAAGCCTCTTTAGTTAAGAAACTTGAAGAACTTGGAATTGGTCGTCCGTCAACCTATGCTCCAACAATTTCTACAATCATCAATAGAAGTTATGTAGAAAAAGGAACGCTTGAAGGTCAAGAACGAAAATATACACAATTAACATTGCAATCTGGAAAAGTATCGGATGTAATTTTAAAAGAAAATACAGGTTCCGATAAAGGAAAATTAGTTCCAACCGATATTGGAAATATTGTAACCGATTTCTTGGTTAAGAACTTTGATACAATTTTAGATTATAATTTCACTGCCAAAGTGGAACAAGATTTTGACGAAATTGCAGAAGGAAATATCAATTGGACTAAAATGATGCAGGAGTTTTATGATAAATTCCATCCCAATGTAAAAGATGTTGAAGCCAACGCCGATAGAGAAAGTGGTGAAAGGATTTTAGGAAAACATCCAGAATCTGGTAAAACGGTTTTGGTTCGTTTAGGAAAATTTGGTGCTATGGCTCAAATTGGAGATAGCGATGATGACGATAAGAAATTTGCAAGTTTACGTCCAGAGCAAAATATCGGAAATATTACTTTAGAAGAAGCATTGAATTTATTTTTGCTTCCAAAAGCATTAGGAACCTATAAAGGAGAAGAAGTTGAAGTGAGTTTAGGGCGTTTCGGACCGTTTGTGCGTTTCGGAAAAGTATTTGTTTCACTTCCAAAAGGAGAAGAACCTTTGGATGTAGATTTAGAAAGAGCTAAGGTTTTAATTGATGAAAAAACGCAAGCAGATGCACCAATTGCAGTATACCAAGGTGAAGGCGTTCAAAAAGGAACAGGAAGATTTGGACCTTTCATCAAATGGAATGGAATTTTCATTAACGTTTCTAAAAAATATAATTTTGATAACTTATCTCAAAATGATATTGAAGAATTAATTGAGGATAAACTTCAAAAAAATAGCGATAAAATAATTCACAATTGGGAAGCTGAAGGCATTTTAGTTCAAAAAGCACGATGGGGAAGAAGCGAAATTACTAAAGGTAAAATCAAAATTGAATTAAGTAAAGATGTTGATGCCTCTAAATTAACTTTAGCAGAAGTGCAAGAAATGATTGCCAAAAAAACACCTGCAAAAAAAGCACAAGCCAAAAAAGCAACTACCAAAAAGAAATAATAAATGGAATTCGATTTTCTTGCGCCAATAGATAATGATTTGATTATTGATATTAAGCAATTGTCATCGCAGCATTTGTCGAGTAAAGTTGTGTTTCATACAGAAGCAGAATTTCCAAACATTTCTAAAGTTACTATTGCCATAATTGGAGTTCTAGAAAATCGTGGAAGAACAACGACTGAAGTTAATTTATCAAATATAAGAAAAGCTTTATATAGTTTGTTTCCAGGCAATTGGAGTAAGACTATTGCCGATTTAGGTGATATTCTAGCAGGAAATTCTTGTGATGACACCTATTTTGCGCTTCAAAAAGTTGTTTCTAAACTAATTAAGAACAAAGTAATTCCTATTGTTATTGGTGGTTCACAGGATTTAACCTATGCAATGTATCGCGGATATGATGATTTGGAACAAATGGTAAATTTGGTTTCTATTGATAGTAAATTCGATTTAGGAAAACAAGAGGAACTAATTTCATCAAATACTTATTTATCTAAAATGATCGTTGAGGGACCAAACAATCTTTTCAATTATAGTAATATTGGCTATCAAACCTACTATAACTCTCAAGAAGAAATAGATTTGATGGAAAAATTGTTCTTTGATGCTTATCGTTTAGGAGAAGTATGTAAAACTATTTCAATAGCCGAACCCGTTTTTCGAGATGCAGATTTAGTTAGTATAGATTTAACCGCTGTTAAATCATCTGATTCTGGAAATTTCTCTAATTTTCAGCCTAACGGATTTAATGGTAAAGAAATATGTTCTTTGTCTAGGTATGCCGGAATTAGTGATAAAGTGTCTTGTTTAGGAATTTTTAACCACAATAATACAAAGCAAGAGTCAGTTCTAATAGCTCAAATAATTTGGTATTTTATAGAAGGAATTCATTATCGTTCCAATGAGTATCCATTTGGGAGTAAAGAAAATTACATTAAATATACGGTACCTTTTGAAGATGAGGATATTGTGTTTTATAAAAGCAACAAAACCGAAAGATGGTGGATTGAAATACCATTTTTTACAAATACTCACAATAAATTAAAAAAGAATACGTTATTACCATGTTCTCACGAAGATTATTTGGCAGCTTGTAACCAAGAATTTCCAGAACGATGGTGGAAAGCACAACGGAAGAGTATTTTGTAAGTAGTATTGTAATTAAAAATCTTATAAAATCTTTTTAATAATTTTTTTGTAAGAAAAAAATAAAAAAACAACAAAATAGCGTTGATTAGCCCAATTATTTACATTTTATCGATAATTTTATTTTGTTAATTAATATATAATTGTATTTTTGGTCAAGAAAATAAAATTTTAAGATATAAATAATTGTTTTTTTCAAAAATAATAGATAGGTTTACGCCCTTAAAATAAGAATACATAATTAACCCAAATTAATATGAAGAAGTTCATTGCATTTGCATCTGTTTTAACACTACTAGTTAGCTGTGGAAAGTCTAACGACAAAGGAGAATTAGTAGGAGTAAAAGGTAAAAAATGGCATCCAGAAAAACCTTACGGAATGACTTTGATTCCAGGGGGTGCTTTTATTATGGGTAAATCAGATGATGATTTAGCTAATGTACAAGATGCTCCAACTAAAACAGTAACTGTTAGATCATTCTATATGGATGAAACTGAAATTACAAATAGTGAGTACCGACAATTCGTAGAATGGGTTAAAGATTCTATTATCAGAGTGCGTTTAGCTATCCTTGCTGATGAAGTTGGTCAAAAACCAGGTTCGGGTAAAGGAGGTAAGAATGCAGGAAGTATTGGTGATTTTGCTTTTGCAGATCAAGACCCAGCTAAAATGACTCCCTACGATAAATATATGTATGAGAATTATTATAGTGTAGGTACAGCAGATGATCCTTACGCAGGAAGAAGGTTAAATAAAAAGACAAAATTAATTACTGATACCAAAAAATATCCAGACGAATATTATGTAGAAGTAATGGACACCATGTATTTACCAGTTATTGAATCATACAATGGTTTGCGTACCATTGATGTCCATAAATTAAAGTTCCATTATTCTTGGATGGATATACAAGCTGCTGCAAAAGCTAAAGTTGGTAAAAGAAGTAAATTTATTAAAACCGAGAATACTGAGGTTTATCCTGATACAACAACATGGATTAAAGATTTCTCTTACTCCTACAACGAGCCAATGCATAACGATTATTTTTGGCACCAAGCTTATGGAGATTATCCTGTAGTAGGTGTTAATTGGAAACAAGCAAAAGCTTTTTGTGCTTGGAGAACTTTAAACAAAAATATTTATGTTAAAAAGAAAAAAGGAAGAGATTTAATCAATTCATTTCGTTTGCCAACAGAAGCAGAGTGGGAATATGCCGCTCGTGGTGGTCTTGAATCAGGTAATTATCCATGGGGGGGTCCTTACACTAAAAATGATAGAGGATGTTTCATGGCTAACTTTAAACCTAATCGTGGAGATTACGCAGCTGACCAGTCTTTGTATACTGTAGAAGCTAAATCCTATGAGCCAAATGGATATAATCTTTACAATATGTCAGGAAACGTTTCAGAGTGGACAGATTCTTCTTATGACGCATCAGCCTATGAATATGTTTCAACAATGAATCCAAATGTTCCAGACACTTCAAACAAACGTAAAGTTGTTAGAGGCGGTTCTTGGAAAGATGTTTCTTACTTTTTACAAGTAGGAACTAGAGATTTCGAATATCAAGATACAGCTAGAAGCTATATTGGTTTCAGAACTGTTCAAGATTACATGGGAACTCAAACAACCGGAAACGGAAAGATTAAAAGATAAATTTATTTTAACTAACTTAAATTATACTAAACTTAACTAAATTATTATTATTATGGGATTATTATCACCTAAAGTTATGAACTTCGCTTACGGTATGGGAGCAGCAATTGTAATCATTGGAGCGTTATTTAAAATTGCTCATTTCGAAATTGGACCTTTAACAGGAACTGTGATGTTAACAGTTGGATTGGTTACAGAAGCTTTAATTTTTGCGATTTCGGCTTTTGAAGCACCACCCGCAGAATTAGATTGGTCATTAGTTTATCCAGAATTAGCTGGAGGACAAGCAAAAGAAAAATCAGCTAAAAAAGAAGATCCAAAAGAAGCTCAAGGTTTGCTTTCACAAAAATTAGATACTATGTTGAAAGAAGCTAAAATCGATGGTGAGTTGATGGCTAGCTTAGGAAATAGCATTAAAAACTTTGAAGGTGCTGCAAAATCTATTTCTCCAACTGTAGATGCTATGGCCGGACAAAAGAAATATGCTGAAGAAATGGGTAAAGCTGCCTCTCAAATGGAAGCTTTAAATGGTTTATACCAAGCTCAATTACAAAGTGCTGAAAGAAACGCACAAATTAATAATGAAGTTGCTGAAAACAACTTGAAATTAAAAGATCAAATGCAATCATTAACTTCTAATTTATCTACATTGAATAATGTATATGGTGGAATGTTATCTGCAATGAGCAATAAAGGATAATTAGTTTTTAACTATATTTTATTAAATTAACAATTAAAACTAATTAGAAAAAATGGCAGGAGGAAAATTAACCCCTAGACAGAAGATGATTAACC
>JAIFLT010000015.1 GCA_020048955.1 Flavobacterium sp. | reverse complement strand
GCATATGTATCGCTATTTTCATTGGTGTTTATCTCACAATTGTTTTTGTTTTTCATCGGAGTTCGATGATTTTCAATTGCATGCGCAAACTCGTGTTTATGGCGATTTCATATTTGTAAAATTTGATTTGTTAGCGGTCATTTATGGTATCGCCTTTTTATTTATAGGTGTTTATCTCACAATTGTTTTTTATTTTCATCGGAGTTCGATGCCCTAGAGCTTGCTCGAACTGGCGAAGCATTTTCAATTGCATTCGCAAACTCATGGTTATGGCGATTTCATAATGTTAGTATTCTGCAAATTTTGGATTCGTTAAAAACTCATTATCCGTTAATGTTTTCAAAAAAGCAATAAGCTTAGTTTTATCACTTGAAGATAAGGAAATTCCTAAAACACCTGAATTATTTAAACTAGCATCTAAAGTTGTAGAATTTACAACACCTGATGAATAATGATCTAGGACAGCTTCTAGTGTAAAAAATCTTCCATCGTGCATATAGGGCGCTGTTTTTTCAATATTTCTTAAACTTGGAACTTTAAATTTATGCATATCCTGCGGAAGCTCTGTAACTCTATATCTACCCACATCGTTTATAGAAGGATTTACTGGTAAGCCATTATTTCTGTATGAATTGTCAGTAAAAATATCTGTTGCATGACAAGAAGCACATTTTTGATTAAAAATAGTATATCCATCCAACTCATCGGCTGTTAAATTTCCTCCTTGTTCATTTCTTCTATATTTATCATATCTAGAATTGGAAGAAACTAACAGGATTTGAAATTGAGCCAATGCCTTCAACATATTTTCAGAATTAATTTCGCCATTTGAAAAAGCTTGCTTATATAACTTTTTATAACTTGCATCATTTTTCATCATATTGATGGCATTCTCAAAATTTCCATGCATTTCAATTTCGCTTGTAAAAGGAATTATTGGTTGCAAATCTAAATGTGTTGTCGCTCCATCCCACATAAAAGTAGTTTGAAATACCATATTTTGAATGGGCGGAGCATTTCTTGTTCCTATGGCATCACCAACTCCGTGACTAAAAGTATGTCCATGATGTGTAAAAGCATCTTCTTGAATATGACAAAAGCCACAAGAAACAATTCCGTCTGAAGATAAACGACCGTCATAAAATAGTTTTTTACCCAATTCAAATCCTTTCTCGGTTAAAGGATTATTAGCAAAATCATAATTTGTAACAGGAAAATTAGTAGGGATTTGAAAATCTATAGGTATATTTTGATATTCATCAGAATCGTCAGAAGAGCAACTCCACAGAATTGGAAAAATGAGTAACAATAAAATTTTTGTTTTCATTTTAATAAGGTTTTAAAAAAAGCTGTTACCTGTTTCAAGCTAACAGCTTTTATAATTATTTAGTCGTTGTGAACATGATGAACATCAAACATAGTAGTCAAATTAGCAGTAGCTAAAGCTAATTTTGAACCTCCCATAATTGTAGCACCTTCAGATAAATTTATTTTATTAGTTCCATCTAATAAATGTTTTAAATCTGCCATAATATGCACTTGAGGAGTTATATTTGTTCTCACCAAAGCATTATCAGGAAAGTTCATTGAAATTGTAGCATAGTTATAATCAGTACCTGTTTGACCTGTGTGAAGTTTAAAATTAGTATCAGTAGTTACTGTAGAAGAAGTGAAAGTACCTTCAAAAGCAACAAACTTATAACCAGCACTCCAAGACCACATCATACCTGCATTTTGAGCTGTAGTTAAGAAATTACCTTGACCTGTTGCTCCTAAATCAAATTGAGCTTTATCTACACCTATTCCGTAAGAAATACTTTTATAATTTCCTGCAGGAATATTAGGAATTGTTAATAAAGTAGAGGCTGGAGTTAATTCATCAATGATAAAATAACTTTCCGTTTTGGGCACTGTGTAAGTTGTACCATCAACTTTTGTTAAAACAATATTACTTACTATATATTTAACTTTATTTGCTTTAATAACTTCACCATTTGAGTTTGTGTAGGCTGTATTTGCTGCAAAATCTGCTGAACCATATACATTATCAAACTCTATTTTTAAACTACCTTCACCAGTTATTGAATTGTTGTTATCATCATCGTTTGAACATGAAGTGAATGCTAAAGCCATAGCCATAACAGCTACAATATTTTTTAATTGAAATTTCATTTTTGTGTTTTTTTATTAATTAAATTTAAAGAATAAGTAGTCTTGAAGAGGGTTCTCTTCAAAACAGTTTTGGATATAAGAATCCTATTAATTCAATTGCGTATGAATTAAATTTTCAATAAAAATTAAGAAACAATTGTAGGCGGATGAAAAATGGAGCAACTTACCGTGTGAAAGTATAAGTTGGCATAGTTGTCTCCAACAGAAGTTTTATTATGAAAGTAAATTTGTCTAAATGATATTTCGTTTACTTCGTTGCAGAAAAGTAGTTCAATTTCGTGTTTAGAATTATCTTTTTTATCTGAATTAATTGGCTTTTCATCTTCCGAAGCTTTTGCCAATTCCTTCATCAAATGACATTTACCATTACATTTAAGTTCTGGTTTTGCCTTGTTTTCACAGAGAACTTTTGAAATATAATCGTAATTAACAACATAATCTACAACCGGAAGAATTGGTTTTAGAAACAGAAGGAGAATTACTATGATTATAATTTTTTTCACTTTGCAAATATACAATCCAATTTTTAGTTTTAATAATTAACTGAAAAATAATATAATTTTTTGTTAATGTATAAACCTTTTCAAATTTTGAAAGTCTTATGAATGTAACAATTAAAATACATAATTTTTTGTTAATGTATAAACCTTTTCAAATTTTGAAAGTCTTATGAATGTAACAATTAAAATACACATTATGAAAAAAGCATTTTTATTAGCATTGCTAGTTGTAGGATTTACAACATTTGCCCAAGAAAAAAGAGGAGAAAGAAAAGAAAAATTATCAACCGAAGAACGAGTTGAATTACAAGTGAAAAAATTAACTACTGATTTATCTTTAAACGAAAAACAAGCTCAAGAAGTAAAGGCTTTAATGGCTAAACAAGCTGAAAAAAGGGAAGCAAAAAGAGCCGAAATGAAAGCTTTAAAAGAAGAACGTGCTCAACAAGCAAGACCTTCAAAAGAAGAAATGGCCGCAAGAAAAGCTGAAATGAAAAAAGAACAAGAAGCTCTAAAAGCTGAAATGAAAAAAATTCTTACTGCTGAACAGTATACAAAATGGCAGCAAAAACTTGAAAATCGCAAAGAAAAAGTAATTGAAAAAATGAAAGACAAAAAGAAAAGAGGACAAAAAACTGAAGAGAATTAAAATAAATTTTGTGTTTTCATTTAAATGAATTATTTTTGAATATAATTAACTTTAAATAATTTAAAAAAACATGAAAAAAATATTTTTTATTATCGCTTTAGTTTGTGCTTTTACTCTAAGCGCTAATGCTCAAGAAAAAAGACTAACTTCGCAAGAAGCTGCAAAGAAAGATGCTGTTGAGCTTGCTGAATTGGTAGGTTTAAAAGACAATCAAATTGAAGATTTTTATAGATTGTTTGAAAGAAAATACCTAATTCTTGAAGATAGAAGTTTATCTGCAGAAGGAAAAGCAGAGCTTGAAAAAGTGATGGATGCTAAAATTAGAGCAACATTAAGTGAAAAACAAATGTCTATTCTTGAATCAAACAAAGCAATGTTTGAAAGATTAAAAAGATAGTTTTAATACTACTGAAAAAAAAAGCTCCACAATTTGTGAAGCTTTTTTTGTTACAAATCTTTTGATACTTTATCAATCACATCAATTGTATAATCTAAATCTTGATAAGTTAAAGCATCTGTTATAAACCAAGTTTCATAAGCAGATGGTGCTATATAAACTCCTTGATTTAGCAAACCGTGAAAGAATTTTTTAAAGGTTTCATTATCTCCATTTTTGGCTGTTTTAAAATCAACTACAGCATTTTTATCAAAATGAATTGAAATCATTGAACCAACTCGGTTTATTGTGAATGTTACATTGTTATTTGAGAGTACTTTTCTGATTCCGTTTTCTAAATAGGCTGTCTTTTCATCTAATCTTTTAAAAATTTCAGTATCCTGATTTAAAGCTTTTAACATTGCTAAACCGGCAGCCATTGCTAAAGGATTACCTGACAAAGTTCCAGCTTGATAAACAGGACCAATTGGCGCTAAATAATTCATTATTTCCTTTTTTGCGGCAAAGGCTCCTACTGGCAATCCTCCACCTATAACTTTTCCAAAACAAACTATATCAGCTTGAATATTAAAAAGTTCTTGTACACCACCTTTAGCCAATCGAAATCCAGTCATAACTTCATCAAATATCAGTAATGCACCATTATCTGAACATACATTTCTTAAATTCTCTAGAAATCCTTTAACAGGAGGAATACATCCCATATTACCAGCTACTGGTTCTATGATAACAGCCGCAATTTCATTTTTATTGGCTTCAAATAATGCTTTTACGTTTTCAATATCGTTATAATTGGCTAATAAAGTATCTTTTGCTGTACCTTTAGTTACACCAGGTGAGTTTGGTGTACCAAAAGTACTAAGACCACTTCCTGCTTGAATTAAAAAAGAATCGGAATGACCATGGTAACATCCGGCAAATTTAATTATCTTGTCTTTTCCGGTATAACCGCGAGCCAATCTAATGGCACTCATGCAAGCTTCCGTTCCAGAATTTACAAAACGAATTTTATCAATATTTGGAACCATTGAAACTGCCAATTCAGCTATCTTGGTTTCTAGCTCAGTTGGCATGCCAAAAGAGGTTCCTAACTTAGCTCTTTCTGTTATTGCATCTATAACGGGTTGATACGCATGACCCAAAATCATTGGTCCCCACGAATTAATATAATCAATTAATCGGTTTCCATCTTCATCATATAAATAAGCTCCTTTGGCACTTTTAACAAATACAGGAGTTCCACCAACACCTTTAAAAGCCCTTACAGGCGAATTTACTCCTCCAGGAATCACTTTTTCTGCATCAGCAAATAACTGACTACTTCTTTTATATAGCATTATTTTTTTTGGTATAAATTATTTTACTATCAACTTTTGACCAATAGAAATTCCTGTGTCAGAAATATTATTTTTCTTTTTCAGATCTTCAATAGAGATATTATATCTTTTAGAAATTGAATATAAAGTATCGCCTTTTATTACTTGGTGTAAATCAATATTTGTTGAAACGATATCCTTATCTTTATCAATTGTTGTTACAGTTTTAGAAACATAATCTACACCTAAAACCTCAGCATCATACTTTTGCAATTGATATCTTTCAATTAATCCAATTAATTTTGTTGGATAATTTGGATCAGTTGCGTAACCAGCATTTTTCAAGCCTCTACTCCAACCTACATAATCATTTTTATCAAGTTTAAAAAGATTAGAATAACGCTCTCTTGTCACTAAAAATAAAGAATGATCTCGATAAGATTCTTCCGGTTTATTGTATTTTCTGAAACATTCTTGTGCCACGTCGTCGTCATATTTTACGCTAGGTCCAGTCCATTCTTTATGGCATTTTATTCCAAAATGATTATTTGCTTGAGCACTTAAAGGCCCTGTTCCAGCTCCTGATTCTAAAATGCCTTGACCTAATGTTATACTTGCCGGAATTCCATATTCTTTCATGTCTTTTTTAGCAATTTCCTTAAATTTTTCAATATAATCTAGTACTAACGCTGTGGTAACTTTAACTCGGGTTGTAGCCTCTAAAATTTCAATTGATTCTTCATTTTTAGCATTTGAATTTGAACTATTTTGAGAATCGGGTTTATAAACTGGACCACTTGGTTTTACAATTGGCTTTCTAACTGTTCTTACTACTGGTTTAGATGAAGACGAACTTTTAGATGTTCTCACAACTGGCTTATTAGAACCGCAAGCGATGAAAAAAACAATGCAGAACAATAGAAATATCTTCTTAATCATTGAAATTAATAGTTTTTAGGTTTTTATTACTCAATTTTAAATTCATTCCTTTTATACCTTGAATTCCGCCTGTATGAATTAGTAAAATTTTAGAATTCTGGGGAAAATAATTTTTACTTATCAAATCTATAATGCCAAAAACCATTTTTCCTGTATAAATAGGATCCAATGGAATGAAATATTTTTTATAAAAATCATTTATAAATTCAATTAATTCTGAGGAAACCTTGCCATACCCACCAAAATGATACTCTGAAATTAACTCCCAATTTTCATTTTTTGCTAATTTACGAATATCTTCTTTTATAAAATCTCCTTTCAATGATGGAAATCCTAAAACTTGTTGTTGTGAAGACGAACTGTTGATTATACCTGCTATTGTGCCACCAGTTCCTAGTGCACAACAAATATAATTGTATTTTTTATCCTCCATTGTCAAAATTTCTTCACAACCTCTTATTGCCAAATCATTTGTGCCGCCTTCTGGAATTAAATAGAAATTACCAAAATCATTTTTTAGGCAAGAAATAAAATCTTCTGTATTTTTTAATCGGTAGTGTTCTCTTGAAACAAATACAAATTCCATTCCGTTATCTTGACAAAATTTTAAAGTAGGATTTTGAGATATTTTAGAACCTAATTCATCTCCACGAACAACACCAATTGTTTTAAAGCCATTTTCTTTTCCTGCAAATGCTACAGCAGCTATATGATTAGAATATGCACCTCCAAAAGTGAGTAACGTTTTATGATTTTGATTTCTTGCTTCAATTAAATTATATTTAAGCTTTCTAAATTTATTACCCGACACAAAAGGATGAATCAAATCCTCACGCTTTATGAATAGTTTGACTGATGCATTGGATAATACTATTTCTTGTGTTGAAACTTGCATTTTTTTTTACAAAGTTACAAATGTTATTTTGTTGAAAAGAAAAAAGGCATCCAAAATAGAATACCTTTATACATTATTCAACAGCTAGTAACTAATTATTTCTTTCAACAATGATTTTTTTACCTAAACTTTGCCCGTTACTAGACTCAATTTTTACTATGTAAACTCCTTCACTTTAAGAAGTTGTTGAAAATTTATAGATTTTTTTTAATCCTAAATCAACTTTATCAAATATCTTTTTTCCAGTTATATCATACATAACTAAATTCTTTAAATCTAAATCGTTTGGATTAGAAATGGTAAGTAATTGATTATTATTGTTTTGAACTATGGCTAAGCCTTTAATATCATTATCACTAATAGATAATAATTGATTTGTAAAAGTAATTTCAAAACGATTATTGTATTCCCCGGGTGCAAGCACTATCTCATAGAAATTATTTTTAATATCATGATATAGTCCTGTTAAATTATCAAACAAAAATACATTTTGAACATCAAAATTCAAAAACTCATTTACTTTTATTGTATAGGTTGAAACTCCTGTATTGGTATTTTTAAAACCAATAGGAAATCTTTTATTGATGTCAAAACTTGTTACAGAGTGTATATAAGGTTCATTATTTAGATATAAATACACATCAGTACTTATGCTTTGTGTAGCTAAAGGAAATCTTGAGTCTGCCAAATCTACACCATCAATTGCATTTGGCAAAAATCCAATAACAATTTGTCTAACTCCTTGACCGTTTAACGATGTGTTTACAACAAAGTGAGGTGTTGGTGCTTTACTAATCTGAGTATAGTCTATACCGGCAAGATTCGGAATTGCATCATAAAAACCATAATTTATTGTTGCATTTTCTTCAGTGCTTCTTTCAAATTGTGAGTCATTTATAACACCTTCTTTTACATATATTCTGTAGATATTTCTCATTTGCAAAGTTCTGTTTGCCACGCCTCTTACCATAAATCCTTGACCTATAGGAGAAAATTTTCTTTCATAAAGAATATTTGGATTACTAAAAACCGAACCTTGATTTCCTGCAATATCATAAGTATAAAAAGTTGCTGGAGTATAAATACTTGTTGTTCCGTTGTAAGTGCCATAACCTCCTCTTGAACCACTAATATTATGTGTGTTAACAGTTTTATCATCTTCCCAAAACAAGGCAGTTCCGTCACAATTTGGATTTCCAGGAATATCATCTGTAGTACCAGAAATTGAATCTGGACCTGGACTTCCCACCAAAAACATACTTAAATCTATTGCAGAAGGATACGGATTTCCAGTTAATGTATAAGCCCCATTGGCAACATTTATATCAATATTTCCATCATTTGGTTTTCCTCTAAAATCATATCTTTGGGCACTACCTGAATTATTTACAACTGCTTCACCGGGATTTGTAGTATCGGTTCCGCTTACACCTTTCATGGTGAATCCTTGTCCTGCAGATATATTTGATGACGCAACCGATTGAACCCATTGAAAATATCCAGTAGAAGATAAATATCTCCATATCCAATAAGATGCTATTGTTAAAGTTCCTGTATTTGAAACTCCATTGTAACTAGAACTAGTAATTACTGCAGGTGTACTTGATGTAGTGGTTGTTGGAACATTGAGCATAGTAATTCCAAAATCTTCATTACCAGATGCCGTTGAAGCATTTCCAACTGGTGAACACCAATAATTATATCCGAAATTATTTGAGGTTCCTTCTTGAAAAATAGATAATTTTCCAGTACCTACATTTGTTGAATTTCCTGTTGTTCCTTGAACAAATTGTCCCTCATTTCTAACATAGAAATTACTATTCGAACCATTAAGTTCAAGTTTTCCTTTAGAAAAAACTAAGGAACCCTTATTAATAATATAGCTATTATTATTGACATATATCTGAGCAACCAAATCGCTTGAAAAAAAACTAATAATCAAAAAACTGAATGCTATAAAATTCTTCATATTAAACTTTTAATGTATAAAAGTAAATAAAAAATTAATACCAAAAAAAAATTAATACCAAAAAAAACAAAAAACTCCTTTAAGCCGAATAATTATGTTTTTAATCGAGTTTTTTTTCTTTTTTACATTGATCTAATAAATAGACTAAATTGTAAAAAATTATTGTTAAAATGAACAAAATTATTTATTAATATATTTTAAAAATCTCCAAAAAAACCTTTTCTTTAAATAGTTAAGGTCTTTTTCATTAGCATAAGCTTCTCTTTCAAAAGAGATTTTAAAATAAGCTTTTTTTCTATCTTTATATTGGAATAATCTAAATAAATATTCCGTACAATACCATAAGTAAAAAGGCAAAACAAGTAACTCTAGCTGTTGTCTGATATGGATTCGTTCATGATTAATAAGTACCTTATCCAACTTATCATTCTTATCTGCTAAAAAAACAAACGGATAAAATGTCAAACCTCGAAAACCTCTTGGCGTTAAATATTTAAAAACTATTAGAATCATATCGTGCAAAGTTGCTAAATTTGTGGTTATGAATAAAGATTTGAAT
>JAIFLT010000208.1 GCA_020048955.1 Flavobacterium sp. | reverse complement strand
GCCGGTGTGACGAAACAATTTAAAGCCCATTTCTCATTAAAAAGATAATAATTTATAACCAAAAAAGATTCCATAACGGAATCTTTTTTTTTGTTTCACAATCAAAAAACACTACTTATACCAATAATATTTATGCGAATCAAGGGTTTTTTAATTATCAACACAAGACCTAAAAGGTTTTAAAAAACTGTTAGGTCTAAACCCAGTAATAATATTATTTTATTACAACTCTTGATTCGAATTATTTATAAAATAGTTCAAAAGTTTATGGTATAATGCCGATAACTTGTCCCGAAAATTTGGGATAGTATGAAAATAGTCCTCCCGAAGCTTCGGGATTATTAGACTATATTGACCCGAGCTGGCGAAATGGCGAAGCAATACATAATCGGTATTAAAAAAAAATTTCGTAGCATTGCACTTACATAAACATAAAAAAGCGACAGAATTTTTACATCTGTCGCTTTGTTTAAAGTTCAATTAAAGTTCTTAAAAAGTATTCAAAATGGATAAAATATCATCTCCATAATTTAAAGTTCGTATCTCTCCAAAACTTTTCACTTTTTTTAGTTCATCTAAATTTTGTGGTTTTGATTTTGCAATAGAAATCAAATGTGAATTATGACAAATTCTAAAAGCTGACCAACCTAATTTTTGAGCTAAATCATTGCGCCATTGTTTCAAGGCTGTGAAGATTTGATTCTCTTGTTCATTAAGTTCTATAACTTCTGATGGCTTTGAATCACTTTTTTTCAATTCATAGAAAACTACTGCCGACCAAAAATCTGTTGTTCCTGTGGTTACAAAATTGGTTGAAGTAAGCTTTACCTCAACTGAATCTAGAAATGCATTCATCCGTGATTGATCCTGTTGGCAATTTTCTTTATCTAAGCGAATATTAAACACTTTGATGTTCATCGAAATACTTTTTTACGTTAGACTATTTACCCAAAAGTAATAACTCATTGGCAACAATTTCTGTAAAATAACGCTTGTTTCCATCTTTGTCATCATAACTTCTGTGCGTTAGTTTTCCTTCAATTGCGATTTCTTTACCTTTGATAACATATTTTTCAATAATGTCGGCAACTTTTCCCCAAGCGGTAATTCTGTGCCATTCGGTATTTTCTATTTTCTCGCCTTTGTTATTGGTGTAACTTTCATTGGTAGCAATAGTCAAATTAGCTACTTTTTTGCCTCCGTCAAACGTTTTGATTTCTGGTTCTTGTCCTACGTGTCCTATTAATTGTACTTTGTTTTTAATTGCATTCATGGCGTGTAAATTTTAATCTGAACTTGATTCAGATTCTGTTAATAAAAGTTTTTGTTATTTGAAAATTATTTTGGATTTGAAATTGCACTTCGACAAGCTCAGTGTGACACTTGTTTGTTTATTTTAATTATTTGTTCATTAAAACAAGCTCGTTTACCATTACTTCTGTGATGTAGCGCTTGTTTCCGTCTTTGTCATCATAGCTTCTGTGGGTAAGCTTACCTTCAACAGCGATTTCTTTTCCTTTAGTTACATACTTTTCGATAATGTCGGCTGTTTTTCCCCAAGCGCTTACTCGATGCCATTCGGTGTTTTCTACCTTATCACCGTTTTCTTTGTAATAAACTTCGTTAGTAGCGATGGTTAGGTTGGCTACTTTTTTGCCTCCGTCAAATGTTTTGATTTCTGGTTCTTGACCTACATGTCCGATTAATTGTACTTTGTTTCTCATGGCGTGTAAAAATTTAAATTGTTAGTATTAAAGTTATTTTTTGTCTTATTAGAAATTTGTAAATTGCTATTGAAATTGATTTTGCAATTGATTATTGTTTCATTTCGACGATGCAAAGTTGTGGTGGCTTGCAAACTTTATTCGGTTGATTACCATTTAAAATCGGTTGTAAATATTTGTAAACGTTTGTAAATGGAAATTTTTTATTATATTTGACTGATTTTTAAAGAATTAATATCAAACAATGAACAACGATAATATAATTAGAAAAAATCCTCTTTTTGAGTTTTATGTTGAAAATGAACATCTTGTAATTACCAATGAAGATTATGTTAAAGATAATTGCATGGTAAATTTAAACTCAATATCACATTTGGAATTGATAAAAAGTTTATCTTTTTTTGATAAAATTATTGAAGTTATAATTGGATTTTGGCAAGATTCAAAATCGGATGTTTTGAGAATTCATTTTAAAAATGGATTTAAAGATATTGTTCTTACAAACTGTGACATAAAGAAAACGGAATTAATTATTTACAAAATAAATTGTTTAATTCTTGAACAAGAAAACAATACAAAACCAATCTAGCCCTGATTGAAGTGGAAATCCTTTTCAAACCTCAAAGGTTTTGAAAACCTTTGAGGTTTGAAAAGATTGAAACGAAAAGCAGGAATAAGGAACCCAAAATGCCCGAGCCATTCGCTCCTAAAAACATTTAAAACTATGAGTAAAAACTGTTTAGAATGTAACGAAAAAATTGTTGGTCGTGAGGACAAAAAGTTCTGTAGCGATGGTTGTAGAAATGCGTACAACAACAAAATCAACAAAGACAGCAACAATTATATGCGCAATGTAAACAACAAATTGCGTAAAAATTACCGCATCTTGAGTGATGCCAATACCGAAGGAAAATCGAAAATTACGAAGACCAAATTGTTAAGTAAAGGATTTGACTTTGATTATTTTACCAATATTTTAAACACCAATACCGGAAATACGTATTACTTTGTGTACGATCAAGGCTATCGTTTCTTGGAAAATGATTTTTATATGTTGGTAAAGAAGGAATATTAAAAAAATTCGAGTTTCGAGTTTCAAGTTTCGAGTTAAAAAAATAATAAAGTATCTAAAAAAGATACTGAAACAAGTTCAGTATAAATGAAAAAAAACTACACTTCTCTTTATTCCATGATGGTGCTTGTGGCACTATTATTTGGCATTTTTTATTTTATGATGCCTCAAAGTTATGACACAACAGAAGCGCCACTTTCAGAATTTTCAACCAAACGTGCTTTGGCAAAAGTGAAAGAAATGACTACGGAACCTCATTATGTAGGTTCTCAAAATCATGAAGTTGTTGCACAATATTTGGTCAAAGAATTGCAAAATTTAGGATTACAAACATCGATTCAAGAAGGTTTTACGATGACCGAAAAAGGCACTTTAGTACAATCTAAAAATATTTTGGCAAGGAAAAAAGGCACTTCTAATACAAAAGCATTACTGCTTCTTTCCCATTATGATTCGGCGCCACATTCTTATTCTCATGGTGCAAGTGATGATGCCTCTGGTGTGGCAACAATTCTTGAAAGTGTGCGTGCTTTTTTGCATACTAAAACACAACATAAAAACGATATCATTATTCTGTTTTCTGATGCGGAGGAATTGGGATTGAATGGCGCAGCGCTTTTTGTAACCCAACACCAATGGGCAAAAGAAGTGGGTTTGGTATTGAATTTTGAAGCTCGCGGCAGTGGCGGACCAAGTTATATGTTGATGGAAACCAACGAAGGGAATGCCAAAATGGTAGATGGTTTTTCTGAAGGAAAATTGCGCTATCCGGTTTCAAATTCCTTAATGTATAGCATTTATAAAATGTTGCCTAATGATACCGATTTGACCGTTTTTAGAGAAAATGGTAAAATTCAAGGATATAATTTTGCCTTTATTGACGACCATTTTGATTATCATACTTCGCAAGATAAATATGAACATTTAGATCCTAAAACCTTAGCACATCAAGGAACCTATTTGTTTCCGTTGTTGAAACATTTCTCTAATGCCGATTTGACCAACTTAAATTCTAAACAAGATAAAGTTTATTTTTCCATTCCATTTTCATTTGTAAGTTATCCTTTTGAATGGATTTTGCCAATGTTGATTATTACTTTCGGGCTATTTTTAATTTTTACTTTTATAGGTTTAGGAAAACAACTTTTACGTTTGGACGAGATAATTAAAGGATTTGTTCCGCTATTTGGTTCATTGATGATTGGTGGTGGAATTACCTATTTAGGATGGAAAACTTTGCTTGCTATTTATCCACAATACCATGACATTCTTCACGGGTTTACTTATAATGGTCACGATTATATCTATGGATTTGTGTGTTTGACTATGGCTATTTGCTTTTTATTTTATGGAAAAATGGCTAAAAAACATTTGGAAATGAATCAGATGATTGCTCCATTATTTATTTGGTTATTATTAAATATCGGAGTTTTCTTAAAACTAAAAGGCGCAGGATTTTTGATTATTCCAATAATTTCCAGCACATTTATGTTGGGTTATTATGTTATTACTCAAAAAACCAATTCGGTATTAAATCTAATTCTAGCAGTTCCAACTTTAATACTTCTTGCGCCAATTATTCAAATGTTTCCTATTGGTTTAGGATTGAAAATATTGGTAGGAAGTTCGGTTTTAACGGTTTTGAGTTTTGTTTTATTGTTGCCCATTTTTGGTTCGTTTACTCAAAAGAAACTTTGGGCAACAATATTCTTTATAGTAGCCATTGGGTTGTTTATAAAAGCACATCAATCGAGCGGTTATGTTTATGGAAAAGCGAAACCTAATAGTTTGGTATATGTTTTAAATGCCGATTCAAATAAAGCAAATTGGGCAACTTACGACACCAATTTAGACCAATGGACCAAAGGCTATTTGGGTGAAAACCCGAAAGATGCTAAGTCTTTAAATTCTAACAAATTGTACAGCAAATATGGTTCGTCATTTACTTTTATGAGTGATGCGCCATTAAAAAATATTGCAAAACCAACCATTGAATTTGTGAAAGATTCTGTAATTGGAACCAAACGTTTTTTAAAAATTAAGCTTTCGCCAAATAGAAAAGTAAACCGATATGATATTTTCTCCAATACAAAAATCAATGCTCTGAGAGCCAATGGAGTAAAATCGATTGAATTAAAAAGTAATATTTCGAGCAAAATAAGTAACAAGATTTTGAGTTATTATGTGGTAAACAATTTGCCTTTAGAATTAGAATTTTCGATTTCTAAAAGTGACAAATTAGATTTGAATTTTGTGGAAAGTTCTTTCGATTTGATGACCAATCCATTGTTTAGTATGGCAAAAAGAAGCGATTGGATGATTCCAACGCCATTTGTTTTAACAGATGCTGTTGTGGTAAAAGGAAAAGTTAAAGCGAGTACAATTTTAGAAGACAACCCGAAACCTTTGCCTAAACGAGTTTATCGAAATAGTGTCGTAGATACTTTAAAACAATCGGCAGCAGAATAATTCATTGAGATGCTTAAACAAGTTCAGCATACATGAAACAAATTAGTATTTTAGGTTGTGGTTGGCTAGGATTACCATTAGCAAAATCATTGTTAAAAAAAGGATTTTCTATAAATGGTTCTACCACTTCTTTGGAGAAAATTGCTGTTTTAGAAAAAGCCGGAATCCATCCGTTTCTTGTCTCACTGAGTGTAGTCGAAGTGTTGGAAGAAACTAAAATTTCTATAAAAAACTTTCTCGAAAATTCAGAAGTTCTAATTATAGATATTCCACCTAAATTGCGTGGAGATTCTAAAGAAAACTTTGTTGCTAAAATTCAAAATATAATTCCATTTATAGAAAAATCATCGGTTGAAAAAGTAATTTTTGTTAGTTCTACTTCGGTTTATGCAGATACTTCGACTACACTCTGTGTGACAGAAGAAACAATTCCAAATCCAGATACCGAAAGCGGTAGGCAATTATTGAAAGTTGAACATCTTTTACAAAGTAATAACCATTTTCAAACAACAATTGTTCGGTTTGGCGGATTAATCGGTGAGGACAGGCATCCCATAAAGTTTTTAGCTGGAAGAAAAAACATCGAAAATCCACAAGCAACAATAAATTTAATACATCAAATAGATTGCATCGGAATTATTGAAGCGATTCTGAAGCAACCCGAAACGGCGGTACAGGATGATAAATGGAATCAAGTTTTTAATGCAGTTGCTCCTTTTTATCCAACTCGAAAAGAATATTACACCCAAAAAGCAATCGAACTGAATTTGCCTTTACCTGAATTTGATGAAAATAAAATTTCTATTGGGAAAAAGGTTTTGAGTGATAAAGTTGCATTGGTTTTGAATTATGAATTTAAAAAGAAAACCTTATGAATTCAAGGGATTTATTTAAAAAAAGCCATCTGGTTTTTTTGGAATATCATTGAATACATAATCTGATGTTTTGCATCGTAAAAAAGATAGCCGAGTATACAAATGCCACATTTAGATTTGCTACACTCTTGAATTATAATTAAAAAATAGTCTTTTAATCATAGGGGTTTATCTTACAATTGTTTTTGTTTTTCATCGGAGTTCGATGACCCGTGATCTTGCTCGAACTGGCGAAGCATTTTCAATTGCTTGCGCTAACTTGTTGTTGGAGGAAACCATTGAGTTACACGAAACGTGAACAAAACTCAATAAAAAAGAAAATTAACCAATGTAAAAACTAAAAAAATTAGAAAATGAAAAAACATCTACAACAACAAACAGTTTTAATTAATTTAAAATATCACTACTAACCGACAAAATATTTTAGGACAAAGGGCTACTTTTTACAGTTAGCCCTTTTTTTCATACTTTTCAAGTGCAAATAAAAAA
>JAIFLT010000061.1 GCA_020048955.1 Flavobacterium sp. | reverse complement strand
AAGTATAATTAAAAGTGCTTGTTGTTGCTCCAATTGCTGGTGTATAAGTTCCAGCTGCCGCATTGAAAACGCCACCTGTTCCACCGGTCTGTGACCAAGTTCCTCCTGCTTGCTCGCCAGTAATCAAACTAAATAAATTAATTGCAGTGGTTGATGTTTCACAAACTGTTGTATTTCCATCAGTCCCTGCATTTGGTGATGTATTTACAATTACTTGAATTTCCTGAAATGGTCTACAAGTGACATCTGAAGGTGGTGGGTTAGCAATAACATATACATAATAAGTGCCTAAAGCATTAGGTAATGAACCTGGACTTCCTAAAACTGATGCGTCATAAGATGCTATTCCTCCAACATTTGGCGTTACTGTTGCTAGTAAAGTTCCACCAGTGTACATATTAGTACCTACTTGTGGTGTAGTGAAATAAACGTAACTTATACTATTTACTCCTGTAAATGTTGTATTAACTGTAAAAGGCGTTGGGTCTGAATTTAGACACAATGTTTGAGTTGGTGATGGATTTGTTATAGTTGGACAAGTAGAACAATCATCCAAAATAATATTGAAAGGTTTAACTCTTATACAAGGATTAGAGGTACTAATCAAACTCATATATATTGTTTGACTTGAACCAGAAGTTAAGACGTAAGCCGCTGGATTCACAATATTATTTGCTGCACCATTTTCAGCATCTGCTTGAGAGGTGTAATATAAAACATCATAAGCTCCTGTCCCATTTAAAGCGCCTAAAACAGTTGGCTCATTTGAAGTTAAATTAAATACATTATTTGGAATACATTGCGTTATTGAATTTGGAGTTAAGGTATCATCTGGAAAAACCTCGATAGTTATAGGTTCTGTAACAGTTCTAACAATAGATGGTGGTGGTCCAGGTGTATTACATTGTGTGTATTTAACCTCTGCAGTGTAAGTGGTTGTAACCGATGGACAAACAGAAATAGTAGGTGTTGTTCCTATAGGATTTCCGTTTTGCAACCATCTGAATGTAGTTAACGAAGGCCCAGAAGGAGAAAATCTCCATGATTCATCATTTGCAATCCACTGACCTGTATTTCTACCAGGTGCAGCAATTCCCTCTGCGGCACTCTGACCAGTTAATCCGATTACAGCATTACCTCCATTCCAGTTCGCACAAACTGTTCTTCTTTTAACATGGATATCAATAATATTAGTTGATTCATACAATACCAATTGGCTTTCTTGCAAACCTTGAGCAGATCCACAAGAATATAAAGGCATATTTTTTATGTTTACAATCAACTTTCTGCAAGGTGCTACGCCATCTACTATGTATCTTACATCAATTGGAGAATTAGCTGGAGTAGGTTCGGTAGGATCAGTGTCCTGCATTGGAAAGTAAATTGAGTTTACAAACTCTCCAAAACCACCAGCAAATAAAGCTGGAATAGTTTGATTAAAACTCCAAGGACTACCACCAGTACAATTTGGATTATTGGCAGTAAAAGTCAAATAAGTGTTAGTACTTAATTGAAAAGCATCAAAACAGCTACCATAAAAACTAAAATCAAAGGGTAAAGGAGTAACTGCAGAATAGGAATCATCTTGGCTACACAATGAAGTTCCAGCATTACCTAATGGCGCCAACGGAGCATAAGGAATAGATGCTACCGTATAAGAAGTGGTGTCTTTTATATCAATATAGGATGCAGAAATGGTTGTACAACTCGATGCATTACAAAGTACAGGATTTGGAGCATTTATTGTAATCTCATCTGGGCAACAATTTGTTATATAAGTTAAAGTTCCTGTTGCTGGTTGACTTGGGCATCCGGTTGCAGTATTTGTAATTATAACGGTATAATTACCGGCAATTGCACTATTAAAACTGGCAACATTTCCAGGAGCTGACACACCAGCAGGTACCGTCCAGACATAGTTATAAGTTCCAGCTACTGAAGGTGTGGCTTGAATTAAAACTGGAGCAGTATCACCGGTACATTTTACAGGACTATTTACTTGAACGGATGGGGATGGGTTTATGGTAATTGTAAAACTATTAGTGGCATCGGTACATCCGTTTAGTGAGGCTGTAACGGTTATTATTGCCACAATTGGAGTAGAAGTTGTATTTGTTGCAAGAACGTTTGTTAAATTTCCTTGTCCTGCACTACCAATTGCTAATAGAGGATTATTATTTGTCCATGAAACTGTTGCTCCAGGCAAATTTGTTGAAAATGACAATAAAGGTATTAATGTTCCATTACATACATTTTGGTTATTCGGAACAATAAGAGCTAAATTATTAACGGTGACAGTAACAGATTTAGAAACTGAACAAGTTGCATTTGTTGTAAAAGAAATATCATCAATTGCAAAATCATTTCCTGCAACGGAAGTAGTTCTATCATACATGACTATTTGAGCGGTTGTACTTGCACCAGAATTCCAAACGTAGGAGTATTGAGTCCAATTTCCGCACGTTGCAATAGATGGAGCCAATCCTATTCCTACAGAAACACCATTGATAAGGACTTCTATTGCTGCCGGATTTGGTGTTGCTACGGTTTGAATCCAATAACTAAAAGTATGATTTTGACCAGCTAAAACAGGAACTGTTTGACTCCACAATCTGTCATTTCCAGCATTTAAATTGGAACCATCAACAACCATCATATTTCCTGTTCCAGTGGTATGATCAGGACAAGAAGAAAAAGGCGTAAACCAAGAACTTGGATTGGTAACAATCCCATAAGCTTTCTGAACCCCTGCAACAGGAGCATTTGTTAAAAATTGATAATCCGTTGCAAAACCGCTATTTCCTTGTGAAAAATCACCATTAAAAATTAAGCTTCTAGGTGAAGTTATCGATGATGTTGCTGTATAGGTCGTTGACACTGATGGACTAACAGTTGGAGTGGCACTATTGGGATTTATCAATGAAGGATCGGCAGGCGATGCTGTCCAGGTGTATGCTGAACTACCACTAACTGATAATGTTGTATTGCTTCCATTACAAATACTAGTGTTAGAAGAAACAACCAAAGGATTCACAGGATTAGCAATAACAACATTTGATTGACTTGTTGTAATGGGAGCGCTATCTGTTACTGAAATGGTATAGGTACCAGCAGGTAAACCCGTAAAAATTCCTGAAGTATTTGTTTGAGAAACAGGACCTGTAATTGCATAACTTGCATAAGGTTGAATACCACCAGCGGCATAAATTGCTATAGATCCGTCTGAAGATGCCGGACAAGATGTATTTAATGCAGAATATGTTAATGATAATGGCGAAGCAGGTGGCGTTAAAGACAAATCGTCAATAGCAAAATCATTTCCAACTGGGTTCGTATTAAAATTTCTTAATTCTATGTTTACACATGCGTTTGTTGGAGTAAAAGTGTAGGTTCTTAACACCCATCCAGCTGCAGGCAAAGGAGCTAAAAAACTAGCTGGAGAAGTTAAAATTGTTGCATTATTAAAAACTACTCTAATATCGGGTTGTGTTGCAGCATCTACAACGTTTGTTGATATTGTTTTTACCCAATAACGAAAAGTATAGGTTGTTCCTATAGTTAATCCACAAACGCCACCACCAGAATTTCCAGCTTTCCAAAAACTCGGATTTCCACCATCTGTGCTACCATCAATCATCATCATTTTACCTGTAGCCAAACCAGTTGTATGGTCAAAACCACTAATAAAATTGGAAGTATTGTAAGGTTGTGGGTCAGATACAAAGGAGTAATTTCCAGGAGAAGTTATACCAGTTGGAGTCGCTACATAGCTATATCCTGTGGTATTGATGTTAAAACCCACACCTACGCCACCCGATTCAAAATTACCATTTACTAATAAATTTTGAGACGTTATCGAATTGACTAACAGACAACTTAACAATAGAATCAGAGTATTTTTTTTCATTGTGCAAAACATTTTAGGAGCGAAATATACATAAATTTAACCAAAATTTATCTTAAAATTTCTAATTTTTAAAAATAGAGTTTCCTTTGCCAATTATAATTCAATAATATTTATCTTTGCAATTAAAATTTGCTAAAAAAATCTTATTAAAAATATGACCCACAACGAAGAATTTGCCGATGAAATCGGAAACAATCATATTGCTACAAACGAGCAAACACCGTTAAGAAAAGATGCCTTTGAAAAAACAGATGAGGAAAAAATCGAATTAATAAAAAAAGATGTTGAACATATACTTTTGACTCTTGGAATGGACTTATCTGATGACAGTCTTAAAGGCACACCCAATCGAGTAGCAAAGATGTTTGTTAAAGAAATATTTGGTGGTTTGAATCCTAACAAAAAACCTAGTTCCTCTACCTTTAATAATAAATACAAATACAATGAAATGTTAGTTGAAAAAAACATAACTGTCTATTCAACTTGTGAACATCACCTCCTACCAATTGTTGGAAGGGCTCATATTGCTTATATTTCAAATGGAACTGTTGTTGGACTATCTAAAATGAATAGAGTGGTTGATTATTTTGCTAAAAGACCTCAGGTTCAAGAAAGGTTGACTATTCAAATTGTTAAAGAACTTCAAAAAGTTTTAAATACAGAAAATGTTGCTTGCATAATTGATGCAAAACATCTTTGCGTTAATTCTCGGGGAATAAGAGACATAGAAAGCAGTACTGTTACTGCTGAATTTGGTGGAAAATTTAAAGAAGATGTTGTAAGAAGAGAATTTTTAGATTACATAAAATTAGACACCAATTTCTAGGATTTCTACTATTTAATCATCAACAAAACAAAAGAATTAAACATGCAACTTTATAAAAATCAAACACTTAAAATTTATAATTCTCTTTCAGGAGAAAAAGAAATTTTTACTCCAATAATTGATGGTACTATTGGAATGTATGTTTGTGGACCAACAGTATATAGCAATGTTCATTTGGGTAACGTTAGAACTTTTATGAGCTTTGATGTTATTTACAGATACCTACTCCATTTGGGTTATAAAGTTCGTTATGTAAGAAATATTACTGATGCTGGTCATTTGACTGATGATGGAGCTATTGAAAATGACCGATTTGTAAAACAATCAAGATTAGAAAAATTAGAACCGATGGAAGTGGTTCAAAAATATTCAGTTGATTTTCATAAAGTATTGGATTTATTTAATTTTCTTCCACCCAATATTGAACCTACAGCAACTGGTCATATTTTGGAACAGATAGAATTAACACAAAAACTTATAGACAATGGATTTGCTTATGAAAGCAATGGATCTGTTTATTTTAATGTTTTAGAATATAATAAAAGAGGTTTAAATTATGGTGAATTAAACAATCGAAATGTTGAAGAATTGTTGGCAAACACACGTGATTTAGACGGTCAGAATGAGAAAAAAAACCCTCAAGATTTTGCTTTATGGAAGCATGCAACACCAGCCCACATTATGCGATGGAATTCACCTTGGGGCGAAGGTTTTCCTGGATGGCATCTTGAATGTACAGCCATGAGTACCAAATATTTAGGAGAGCAATTTGATATTCACGGTGGTGGAATGGATTTAAAATTTCCTCATCACGAATGTGAAATTGCACAAGGAAAAGCTTGCAACGGAGTTTCGCCTGTAAGACATTGGATGCATACAAACATGCTAACTATGAATGGCTTAAGAATGAGTAAATCTTCAGGGAATTATATACTTCCGATGGAACTTATTGAAGGTGGAAACAACTTTTTTGAAAAACCTTTTCACCCAAATGTAGTCCGGTTTTGTTTTTTACAAGCTCATTATAGAAGCGTTTTAGATATTTCTAATGATGCCATGGTTGCAAGTGAAAAAGGTTATAGCAGATTAATGGATGGTCTCCAAATTATAAATACTATAGAAGCAAGTACTTCATCAACTATTGATATTATTTCATGGTGTAAGAGTTGTTATGATGCCATGAATGATGATTTTAATACTCCTATTTTAATTGCTCAGCTATTTGAAGGAATCCGATTTGTAAATCTGCTTAATGATAAAAGAGAAACAATAGCTTCATCTGATTTAGAACTGCTAAAAAAGACTTTAGAGGAATTTATTTTCGAAGTTTTAGGTATCAGAAATGAAAAATCTTCTTCAAATAACGCAAACCAATTAGAAGGTGTTGTTAAGATGTTAATTGAAATGCGAAATGAAGCAAGAGCAAATAAAAATTGGAGTCTATCTGATGAGATTAGAGATAAATTATTAGCACTTGACATTCAGCTAAAGGACGGAAAAGAAGGAACAACTTTTAGTATTTAATAATAATGAAATGGTGAAAAAAGTAATAATTTTTCCACTTATAGTTCTCATTCGTTTTTATCAAGAGGCAATTTCACCGTTTACTCCATCAACTTGTCGATATGAACCCACATGTTCGAGTTATTTTCTTGAAGCATTAAAAGTTCATGGATTATTGAAAGGTTTTTATTTTGGAATAAAACGAATTTTAAGTTGTCATCCATGGAGCAAAAGCGGTTATGACCCTGTACCTAAAAAAAAATATTCTCACAAATAACATAATTTTAGAATTAAGTAATTTTATAATTACTATTTTTGATAAATTCATAAAAAAAACAAAAAATGATTTGGAATCCGTCAGAAGGAATACATATTGGACCAATAAATATTAGATTCTATAGCTTAATGTTCGTAGTTGCTTTTGGATTAGGTTGGCACATAATGAAAAA
>JAIFLT010000172.1 GCA_020048955.1 Flavobacterium sp. | reverse complement strand
TAGAATATGGATATATTGCGAAAATTCAATTATATAGCTTATTAATAATGATAGGATTGCAATTTTATTCAAATCTGTTTTCAGAAATGTTGCCAATAAGTAAAACACTAAAATCGATGCAAGATAATCACCAAATATTGGTCTTATGAATTGGTCGTTTACAAACACTGCAATAGTTATTTCTATTATTAAAATGCAACAACTGATGATTAGATATTTAATTTTTATGTTTTTCATAATATTTAAAAGTACTTTGTTTTTCAAAGTACATGATTAAAAAAATAGGTTTAACTTTTTGAGATTAATTTTTCAAGTGCATCAATATGATCTTTGAATGCTTTTTTTCCTTCTATGGTAGCAATATATTTTGTATTAGGTTTTTTTCCTATAAACTGTTTTTCAATAGCAATATAATTTTCAGATTCAAGAGCTTTGGTATGAGAGGCGAGGTTGCCATCAGTTACACCAAGAAGTTCTTTAAGCATATTAAAATCGGCACTTTCGTTTACCATCAATACCGACATAATCCCCAAACGAATTCGGTGATCAAAGGCTTTGTTGATATTTTGTATGATGGTTTTCAAAGTTTAATAATTGTCAAATATAGTTACTAATTTATTAGATTTAGCTAATTGAGATGGAGCAACAACATCTTCATTCAATGGAATGTTTTTACCATAACGCTCACTCAATATTGCTTTAACACGATAATCATCTAAATTGAAAGATTTGAGCTTTTCTAAATTACATAATTCAATGTTAGCACCATTTTTATAAATTTTCCAAACATATTCTGAACAATAAATGTTTTCATCTGACCATTCAAAATAGATATCATAATCTTTTTTAAATAAATTCTTTCCGTATGATTTCATTTTATCTAATGAAGATTTAACCAAAAGAGTTGAATCTTTTAATCGCATAACTAAGTATTTACTATCAATTCCGTGCCTAATCCAATCACTTAATAATGTCTTTTTTACAGGTTGAATGGCTTCATAGACATAGCATTTTCCGTTTTCATTAAAAATTATTCCACAATGAGAAAATTTTGAGTTGGTTGCAATTCTAACAGCTTCACATTGTTCAGATTGTGAAGATTGAAATATAATATCACCATCATTAAAAGATTGTTGTGTTTTGGTTTTCAAAAACTTTCCATTTTCTGAAAGTGTACTTGCACCAACAAATAATAATACTGTTAGAAAGCTTAGAAATGAAATTGCTACTATTTTTTTTGACTTATTCATAGATTTTAATTTCTATCATATTTAAAATACATCATACTTCCGTAAATAATATGGCAAATTCCAAATCCTAAAGCCCAAAATAATAATCCATAACCGTCATTATATGTTGAAATTAATCCAATAAGTACTAATGTTATTCCAAGATAGCGAACATCTCTAAAGGTATTTTTACTTGCGTTGATGCATCCAATTCCATAAAAAAGCAATGTTGTTGGTGCAATTAGTTCGTAGTATTCTTTTTTAACTAATAAAAGCGCAAATATTCCACCAGTTATTAATGGAATACCAAAGTTTATTAATAATTTTTTGGCTGAAATATTCCATAATTTTTCTCCTCGCTTTTTTGCTTTTAAATAGCTTAAAATTATTCCAGTAATTATTGAAAAAATAATAACTAGAAAAGCTATAAATAGTAATTGTAATGTTATTTCATCATTTGAAGGATAATAATACGATTTATCAATTCTTACTTTACTCCTCTCAAAATTTGCAAATAGTACATTAGCAAAATAAGCTCCAATCAAGGCATAAATTCCTGCCAATATACCCGATAAACCACTTAAAGATAAAAATTGTGATGATTGGTACATCATGTTTTTTATTTCAGAAATGTCGTTAAGATATTTTTCGTTTTCCATATAAAAGTACTTTGAATTACAAAGTAAATAAATAAAATTTGTTCAACCAAATGTTTTTTGGTTTATTTTTGAAACAAAATAAATAAAAATGAAAAAAATAGTTTTTTTGCTGTTAGTAAATTCTACCTTGTTGTTGGCTCAAACCAATGACGATGCAATGTTGAAACAAATTTATAAAGTTGCTTTAACTGAAAGTCATGCCTATTCATGGTTAGATGATTTGTCAAATAAAATTGGCCATCGTTTGTCGGGTTCAGAAGGAGCTGCAAAAGCAGTTACTTATACAAAACAACAAATGGAACTTTTGGGTTTAGATAAAGTTTATCTTCAAGAAGTTATGGTTCCAAAGTGGGTTAGAGGTGAGAAGGAAGTTGCTTATTTACAAGTAGGAAAACAAAAAAAATCTTTTCCTATTTGTGCTTTAGGCATGTCGGTTGCAACTCCCAAAAATGGTTTGATGGCAAATGTAATTGAAGTTAAAAGTTTAGAAGAGTTAAAAGCTTTAGGAACCGAAAAAGTGAAAGGTAAAATTATTTTTTTCAACAGACCAATGAATCCTGAGTTTATTGAAACTTTTCATGCTTATGGAAGTTGTGTAGATCAACGTTCGTCTGGGGCAAGAGAAGCTGGTGAAATGGGCGCAGTTGGAGTAATTGTTCGTTCAATGAATTTAAGATTAGATGATTTTCCACACACAGGATCGACAAATTACAAAGAAATTGCTATGGATAAACGAATTCCAGCTGCAGCAATTTCGACTAATGGAGCAGAGGAGTTGACTCAATTGTTAAAAGAAAATCCAAATGCAAAATTATATTTTAAACAGTCTTGCCAAACATTGGAAGATGTTTTGTCTTACAATGTTGTGGGTGAAATAACGGGCTCGGAACATCCGAATAAAATAATGGTTGTTGGTGGACATTTAGATTCTTGGGATTTAGGTGATGGCTCTCACGATGATGGTGCTGGTTGTGTGCAGAGCATGGCAGTTCTTGAACTATTTAGAAAGTTGAACTACAAACCTAAAAATACGATTAGAGTAGTTTTATTTATGAATGAAGAGAACGGTGTTAAAGGCGGATTAAAGTATGAAGAACTATCAAATAAGAATAAAGAAAATCACATTTTTGCTTTAGAAAGCGACTCAGGTGGCTTTACGCCAAGAGGTTTTTCGATTGAAGCTGATGATTCTAATTTTGATAAAATCACTACTTGGAAGAGCTTATTTGAGCCTTATTTAATTCATATTTTCAGAAAAGGACATACTGGAGTTGATATTGGTCCATTAAAGTCAGAAAAAATTGTAAAAGTAGCTTTGCAACCCGATTCGCAACGTTATTTTGACTATCATCATGCCGCAAATGATACTTTTGAAGCTGTAAATAAAAGAGAATTAGAATTGGGAGCTGCTTCAATGGCATCGCTTATGTATTTGTTTGATCAATATGGATTGCAATAAATGAAACCTGCTGAGGAATATATTTTCAATCAACCTGAACTTTATCGTTCTATAATTTTTAATTTACAAATTACAATTGAAAGTCAAATTCCAGATTTAGAATTATTATACAAATGGAAAATCCCTTTTTATTATTACAAAGGAAAACCATTTTGTTACCTCAATGTAAGCCATAAAAGAAAGTATGTTGACTTAGGAATTGTAAAAGGTTTTGAAATCAAAAATCATCAAGAAAAACTTATTTCAGAGAATAGAAGTATAATGAAATCATTAAGGTATTCTTCGCTTGAAGAAATTGATAATACAATTTTAGTAGAAATCATTCAAGAACTATCTAAGTTATATTAAATAAAAAAAGAGACTGAATTTCAGCCTCTTTTTTATTTATAATGGGTTTAATTATTTAGTTTCTCTGTTAATGTAAACCCATCCAGATTTAGCATCTACACCATTACGTTCAATAACATAATAGTAAGTTCCATCAGGTAGTTCATTTCCAGCGTCAGATTGTCCACCCCATTCATTAACATAGTTAGTTTTGGAATATACTTTAGTACCATATCTATTGTAGATACTCAATACTTTAACATTTAATCCTGTTAAATCGAAAGTATCATTTAAGGTATCACCATTAGGCGATATTCCTCTAGGTATAGAACAAGTTACATCATTTGCAACAAATACTTCTGTATCTGAACAAGTTCCTGTACCTGTTCCGTTTGGAATTGTTACAGTACATGTATAATTTCCTGCTGCATTTGCTGGGACTTGTAATGTTGAACTATTACTTCCTACAACACCAGTTGGACCCGTCCATAAATAAGTAGCCAATGAACTATCAAAGTTATTAGCCATAACCTCAAGTGCATAATTTGTTCCAACGCAACCTCCAGTTAATGTAAACGATGGTGCAGGCGTAATTGTTATTGTAAATGATTCTTGATCGGTACAACTTCCGTTAGCAGAATATACATAAAGCATTGTTGTTGAAGTAATAACAGTTCCAGCATTTACAATTGAACCAGTTCCATTTGTACCAGTATAATAATTTCCAACAGCTAAATTAGGTAGCGTATAACTATTACATGCAAAAACACTACTTATAGGACTAATAACTGGGGTAAAATTGATAACAATAGTCATAGTTGTAGTTGTAGCACAAAGTCCTGCATTTTGTGTAAATGAATATGTAAATGTTCCAGAATTTGCAGTATCAATTACACTTGGACTCCAAGTTCCAGAAATACCATTAGTTGATGTTCCAGATAGAGTAGGAGCTACAGATCCTTGACAAAGTGGTCCTATTTGAGTGAATAAAGGAGTTGTTTGAGGATTAATTGTAATTACCATCGTAGTAGTAGTCGCACAAAGTCCTGCATTTGGTGTAAATGTATAAGTTGTATTTCCAACTGCAGAAGTATTAATTGAAGTTGGACTCCAAGTTCCGGCTATACCACCATTATTTGATGATGAAGGAAGTGTTGGCGCTGTTCCATTTAAACAAATACTTGCTATCTGTGTAAATATTGGAACAGTAGGTGCATCAATAGTAACCGATAATGTTGCTGTAGTTGCACAAATTCCTGCAGTAGGAGTAAAGGTATAAGTTACTGTTCCTGCAACTGTTGTATCTATAATGCTAGGAGACCAAGTTCCTGTAATTCCTTCATTAGAAGTTGAAGAAAGTGATGGAGCTACTCCATTTTGACAAATATTTGCAATTGAATTAAAGGTTGTTACAACTTGAGGATCAATGGTAACAGAAAGAGTTGTTGTTAAAGCACAAGCTTGACTTGGAATTGCATCTGGAGTAAATGTATACGTTACAGGTCCAGCAACTGAGGTATTAATTGTTGCAGGACTCCAAGTTCCAATAATTCCATTTAAAGACGTTAATGGTAACGTTGGTGCTACGCTATTTTGACAAATAGCAGCAATGCTATTAAATGTTGGTGTAACTTGATTTATGATTGTAACATTCAATGTAGCGGTTGTTGCACAAATTCCTACATTTGGCGTAAATGTATAAGTTGTTGTTCCAACTACAGTCGTGTCTACAGTATTTGGAGACCAAGTTCCCGCAATACCATTATTTGAAGTTGTTGGTAATGTTGGAGCTGTTCCATTTAAACAAATATCTGGAATTGCAGTAAACGTTGGAGTATCTGGAGTTGTAATTGTAACTACTCCTGAAGTAGGTTGTGATGGACAACTCAAACTTGAGATTGAAATTGAATCTAATAAGTTACCTATACTAGGACTACCTCCTGCGCTTGAAATAGAAACAAAACGTAGTGTGTAATTATTTCCTCCAGTTGTCGGAACTACATAATTTACAGTATGTAATACCCAAGCAGTGTTATTATCTGTAAAAGTACCTAGACTTACATAAGGTCCACCTAAAGGTCCTATTTCAACACCAACTACATCATTTCCTTGTCTAACTCTATGAGCAAAAGAAATTGTTAACGCTGTTCCGGGTAAAACACTGAAATCTTGAAATAATGTTCCAGGTGTATTACCATTTAATTCTATTAATTGGTTACCTGAGTAAGCTAATACTCCCTCAAATCCGGGAGGCCATATTTCTATTATTCCATCTGTAGAGGTAGTATCCCAACAAGGAACTAGATTTTCATTAATTAAATTTGGGAATGCCCCAGTTGCTGTTGGACTTTCAAAATCTGTATTACAGAAATTTGTTACTTGATTAATTACTACAGAATAAGTTCCGGCAATAGTTGTACTAAAGGAAGCAACATTTCCAGGATTTGAGGCTAATGCTGGAACTGTCCATGTATAAGAATAATTTCCAGGTACAGCTGGTGTTGCTGTTACTATTGCACTAGATCCAGCACAAACTGTAGGGTTATTTACAGTTACAACTAAATTTGGATTTACGATAATCGTTAAAGTTGTAACTAATGCACATTGACCAGTATCTGGAGTAAACGTGTAAGTTGTTGTAGCAGTATTATCTAATGCTGGAGACCAAGTACCTGTAATTCCATTATTGGAAGTTGTTGGTAAAGCAGATAAGGTAGCTCCAATACAGATTGGTGCAACAGGTGTAAATGTTGGCACAATTGAAGGAGTATTTACCACAATAGTCATAGTAACAGTGCCTGCACAAATTCCAGGATTAGGAGTAAATGTGTGTGTTGTTGTTGCTAAATTATTCATTGGTGGCGACCACGTTCCTACAACACCATTGTTGGAAGTTGTTGGTAAATCTGCCATAATTGCTCCCTGACATACGGGCTGAACCTGAGTAAATGTTGGCGTTGTTGAACCTACCCCGATTGTCATCGTAGCTGTAGTGGCACATAATCCTGAAGTTGGAGTAAAGGTATAA
>JAIFLT010000035.1 GCA_020048955.1 Flavobacterium sp. | reverse complement strand
AAAAACCTACATCTGCTCAATACAAAAACTGATTAGCCCCGATTGGAACGGCACCTTGTAGAGTGGAAAGCGGGAATAGGGTTTGTAAAAATGCCCGAATGATTCGCTGCTGAAAAAATATTACGTTTTATTTTTATTTAAATCTTTAGCTAAATTTTGCCAAAATTCATTTAATTCATCAATATCTACTGGATTTGAAGATTTCTGTTCAATGAGTCTGCCATTAATGAAAGCTCTATAAAGTATAGTTTCTATTAAATAATCTTCATTATTTTTGAATGGCTGGTAGGTTTGCTTTAGATTTATATTAAATAGTCTGGCCGTATTATTTGACCAAAAAGCTTTCCAGCCGCTTTTGTAATCTTTAATGAGATCAAAAGTTGAAATACCGGTTTGACGGTGAATTAGCTTGATTAAAATTTGACCTTGTTTGGTAGATAATTTTTTAAGTTTTTCTTTAAATTCGTTATCTAAGTAATCTTCTACGATTTTAAAATATTTCTTTTTTTCTTTTTTTGATTTTAGCTTATCCATAGTTTTATTCATTTGAGTAAGCTTTTCTGAAGCCATTTTGGCATAAGGATATACTTTATATACTCTGTTTTGGAGTAGTAAAAATTGTTTTTGAGCTTCTGGATCTAACTTTATTTTTGACAGAATAACTTCATCTAATAAGATAGTATCCATTATGGTTGTATCTATTTCTTTGATGTTAATGTCATTTTCTAGTATTTCTGTATCTTTTTCAACTTGAGCATTAGCTATAAAGGTATTAAAAAAAATAATTAGTAATAGTTGGTACTTAATCATGGCTGTTAATTTTAATGTAAAAATATAGAATATCCTTAACAAGTGTAGTGCCAAATTTATATTTTAGCAAAAAATTATTTTATGGCAACAAAATCGATACTTACAAAATCATCTATTTTATTTTTAGAAAAATATTTGAATAATGCATCACCTACAGGATATGAATCTGAGGGACAAAAAATATGGATGGATTATTTGAAACCTTATGTTGATACTTTTATAACTGATACTTATGGTAGTGCAGTTGGTGTAATTAACCCAGAAGCAAAATTTAAAGTCGTTATAGAGGGACACTCTGATGAAATTTCTTGGTATGTAAATTATATTACTGATAACGGTTTGATATATGTAATTAGAAATGGTGGCTCTGATCATCAAATTGCTCCATCTAAGCGCGTTAACATTCATACAAAAAAAGGAATTGTGAAAGGTGTTTTTGGATGGCCGGCTATTCACACCAGAAATAGAGGTAAAGAGGAAGCTGCAACTTTGCACAACATATTTATTGATTGTGGTTGTTCTACAAAGGAAGAAGTTGAAAATTTAGGCGTTCATGTTGGATGTGTAATTACCTATCCTGATGAGTTTATGATTTTGAACGAAAATAAATTTGTTTGTAGAGCCATTGACAATAGAATGGGTGGCTTTATGATTGCTGAAGTAGCACGTTTATTGAAAGAAAATAAAAAGAAACTTCCGTTTGGATTGTATATTGTCAATGCTGTTCAAGAAGAAATAGGTCTTCGAGGTGCTGAAATGATTACTCAAACCATCAAACCAAATGTAGCTATTGTGACTGATGTTTGTCATGATACTACAACACCGATGATTGATAAAAAAATTGAAGGTGATTTGCAAATGGGCAAAGGTCCTGTGATTGCTTATGCGCCTGCAACTCAAAATATTCTTCGTGAATTGATTGTTGCAACTGCTGATGAAAAGAAAATTCCTTTTCAAAGACATGCTACTTCTCGAGTTACAGGAACTGATACTGACGCTTTTGCATATAGTAATGGTGGTGTTGCTTCTGCTTTAATTTCGCTTTCTTTACGTTATATGCATACCACCGTGGAAATGGTTCATCGTGATGATGTAGAAAATGTAATTAAATTGATATATGAAAGTTTGTTGAAAATTGAAGACAATCACAACTTCTCTTATTTTAAATAATACTCCTTAGTATATAAATTATAGAAAATCCGGATTAATCATTCGGATTTTTTATTTTTATAAAAATTTATTTTAAAACTGTAACAATCCTAAAATCGATTTGTCTTTAGTATAGATGAGCCATTCTACCAATTTGAAAAACCAAAATCTAGATATTGCTATTCTCCTAGAACGTTGTAAAGAGAATAATGAAAAAGCACAACTGACACTTTATAATCAATATTATAGAGCTATGTTTAATGTTTCTTATCGTATTGTTGGTGATTCTTATCTTGCTGAAGATGTAATGCAAGAAAGTTTTTTGAAAGCATTTACAAAGTTAGATTCTTTCAGTGGCAATGTAACTTTTGGTTCATGGTTAAAGAAAATTGTTGTTAATACAAGCATTAACGAATTAAAAAAATCAAATAAATATCAATTTGAAAGTTTGGATAAAACCAATGAAGTAATTGATTTTAATGAAGAATCTGAGAATTACACCCAATTAAAAGCCGAGAGTATTTTAAAAACCATTCAAAGTTTGAAATCAAATTACAAAATCATTCTAACTTTATTTTTTATTGAAGGATATGATTTAGAAGAAATTGCAGGTATTTTAAACATCTCAAATGAAAACTGTAGAACGATGATGAGCCGAGCAAAAGAAAGTTTAAGAAAAAAATTAAATGAATTATGAGTACCAATAACTTAAATCAACTTTTTGAAAATCAAAATAATTGGGATTTTGAAGAACCTAATTTTGGGCACGAAAAGCGATTTCTTGACAAATTAAATAAACAACAACCTAAAAAAAAGAAGTTCAATTGGATTCCAATTTCAATTGCGGCTTCACTCCTTTTAGGCTTTGGAATTTTAATTTTTAATTATACCAATAATCAAACTGAAGCAATTGCTTTTTCACCGCAAGTTCAAGAAACGCATGATTATTTTTCATCAGTAATTAGAAATGAATTAGAGTCACTAAAAAATCAAGAAACACCTCAAAGCAAGGCATTGATTAATGATGCTATGAATGAAATGGAATCACTTGAGAAAGATTATCAAAATCTTAAAGAGGAAATTGCAAAAAATGGAGAAAATAAACAAATTGTTTTTGCTATGATAACCAACATGCAAACTCGAATTTCCTTTATAAAATCAGTTTTAGAACAGGTTGAAACTATTAACAAAATAAATAAAATTGAAGATGAAAAACATATATAAATTACTTTTTTTTGTAGCATTATTACCAAAAACTGGATATGCGGCAGATGAGAAACATGCCTACAATAAAGAGAAAAATATTTCTAAAACCTATTCTGTAAATGATGATGCGATAGTAAGAATTACTAATTCTTATGGAAATATAAACGTATATTTATGGGATGAAAACAAAATATCCATTCAAGTAAATATCAAAGTTTCTGGAAATAACGAAAAGAAAATTAACGAACGAATCAATACCATTGATGTAGATTTTGCTGCGACAATCAGTAAAGTTTCAGCCGAAACTATCTTTACTACAAAAGAGTGGAGAGGCAATAACATTAGTTATGAAATAAATTATGTTATAAAAATTCCACGAAACGGAAGTATTGATTTGGATAATAAATATGGAAACATTTCTGTAGATAAACTTAATGGTAGCTCGGAAATTGAATGTAAGTATGGAAGTATTATTTTAGGTCAATTTAATAATAAAACTAACAATATAAGTATTGCCTATGCGCCAAACTCAAGTATTAATTCTATTGATAAAGTTAATCTTCAAAGTCAATATTCTGAGGTTGATTTCCAGAAAGTAAATCATATTAATATAGATGGAAATTATAATACCTTTAATTTTCAAAACGTTGGAATTCTAAATCTATCTTCAAGTTATACCAAAATCTATTCAAAATCTATTCATAAAGTTGCGATTGACGGAAATTATCTTACGCTGAAATTGGGTGAAATTGGAAATTCCTTAATTGCGAATTCAAATTATAGTGATATTCAATTTTCTGCATCCAATAAAACTGATGCCATTACAATCAATGGAAATTATTCTAATTCTAAAATAGCTTGCACATCAGACTATGCTTTTGACATCAATGTTAGCCTAAAATATGGCTCATTTACTGACAATGTAGGACTAAAATATAGTTTAAAGTCAGAAAAAAATACTTCAAAATCTTACACAGCCTATCATATTAGTCAAGGAAAATCAAAAATAAGTATCACAACAAATTACGGAAGCGTTCAACTTTTAACAAAATAACATCATGAAAAAACTAACATTACTACTAGCTTTAATTAGTATTTCAATTACAAATGCTCAAAATTGGGATAAAGAAAAAATTAAAGGAAATGGCGTTCAAACTACAATAACCAGAACTACCGAATCATATAATAAAATTTCAACAGGAGGTTCATTTAATGTTGAATTAGTTTCAGGAAAAGAAGGTACAATCACTATAAAAGGTGATGAAAAAATTATAAGTCACATTGTAACTGAGGTAATTGGAAACGAATTGAAAGTGTATTTTGAAAAAAACAGAAGCTATAATTACAAACAAGACATTACTATTACCATTCCATTTGAAGAAATTAGCGAACTATCTTTTGCTGGTTCAGGAAAAATGATTACAAAAGACGTAATAAACGCAACAGATTTTGAAGCAAAAATGTCCGGTTCCGGTGATTGTAATCTTGAAATTAATGCAAAAAATATAGTAGCAAAAATGGCAGGTTCTGGAAACTTAATACTTTCAGGAACAACCGAAAATTTAGAAGCTAAAACTGCTGGTTCAGGCGATTTGAATTGCTCAAAATTGATTTCTAAAAATGCAGACGTAGCGGTTGCAGGTTCAGGAAGTTTGGAAGTTTACTGCACCAATAATCTTATTGCAAAAGTTGCAGGAAGCGGAACTATTCAATACAAAGGAAACCCTAAAATTATCGAATCAAACGTAGCTGGTTCTGGTGATATTTCAGGAAAATAAGAGGTTATACCAATAATATTTATAAAATAGTTCAAAATTTTATGGTATAATTCCGATTACGTGTCCCGAAAATTCGGGGTAGTATGAAAAAGTTTAATTTTATTATGCTATATTGACCCGAGCTTGCAAACTGGCGAAGCAATACATAATCGGTATTAGTTATAAATAAAAAAGTCCCAAAAACTTAGTTGCTTTGGGACTTATTTTTTTTAATTGATAGTTTAAGATTTCAAAACTTCTTTACATTTAAATTCATAAGTGTTTATAGCTTGTTTGCTATTGATTACTTCAAAATCTAAAGGATAAACTTCATTAGAAATTGTACTTTCAATTATTTGATTGTCTAAATGAATTATTTCTTCAACGGAAAATCCTAAATTTAAAGGTAAATATTCTTCTTCTTGACTTTCAATTATTTTTTTGTTTTCTTCAATAACTTCTTCAATTGATTTTACATAATTGGAAGAAATTACTGCAATTGATTCTTTGATTTTAGATTCTGACTCAAATTTAATTTCAGGTTTTTCAAGTAATGAATTTGAATTTGAAATTAAATTTGATTTCGATTCCGTTCTTACAATTTCATTTTCGATATTTTGTTGATCTGAAATAATTTCGTTTGCCGACAAAGTATTTACTAAAACTGTCGATAAAATTCCTAAATAAATGATTGATTTTTTCATGATGATTTGTTTTTTATTTTTTTTTATTATTGATGATGATTATGTAATTTCTTAAAGATAATACCTTGTATTACATAGTAGATGATGGTGATTTTTACTAATTTTATATATTCATGACGTTTAATAATTTATGATTTACAAGAATAAGACGAGGCTTATATGTTTTTGTTACAATAAATTGAAAAAAATAAAAAAACCATGCTTTAAACATGGCTTAACTAAAAAATAAAATATAACTTATTTCAAGTAATTCAAAACATTATTTTCTATTCTTTCATTAATGTCTGAGATGTCTGCTTTTACAAATTTTTCACCCAAGATGTTTTCATACAACTCTATATAACGTTCAGAAACTGATTCAATATATTGCTCTGTCATGTTCGGTATTAGCTGTCCATCTTTTCCTTGAAAACCGTTTTCAATTAACCAACGACGGACAAATTCTTTAGACAATTGCTTTTGTTCTTCTCCTCTATCTTGACGCTCTTGATAGCCATCTGCATAAAAATATCTTGAAGAATCAGGCGTATGAATTTCGTCAATCAAAACGATATTTCCATCTTTAGTTTTTCCAAATTCATATTTTGTATCCACCAAAATCAATCCGCGATTAGCTGCAATTTCAGTTCCTCTTTGGAACAATGCACGCGTATATTTTTCTAGAACTAAATAATCTTCTTCTGAAACAATTTTGTTAGATAAAATAGCTTCGCGCGATATATCTTCATCGTGCGAACCATTATCTGCTTTGGTTGTAGGAGTTATAATAGGAGTTCTAAATTTATCATTTTCTTTTAATCCTTCTTCCATCGTTACACCACAAATAGTGCGTTTTCCTTGTGCATATTCACGTGCAGCATGACCAGAAAGATAACCACGAATTACCATTTCAACTTTAAAAGGTTCGCATAAATGCCCAACAGCCACATTTGGATCTGGTGTTGCAATTAACCAATTGGGTACAATATCTGAAGTTAACTCCATGAACTTTGTTGCAATTTGATTTAAAATTTGACCTTTATACGGAATTCCTTTTGGCAAAACCACATCAAAAGCAGAAAGTCTATCGGTTGCCACCATGACTAAAAGTTCGTCATTAATGT
>JAIFLT010000159.1 GCA_020048955.1 Flavobacterium sp. | reverse complement strand
GCTGGTTTATCAGTTTTCCCAAATCCAGTGAAAAATGGTATTTTCTACATCAACACTGATGCCAATGCCGAAAGAACTATTACTGTTTTTGACGTATTAGGAAAACAAGTTTTAAACACTACAACTTCTGAATCTGCAATTAATGTAAGCAACCTAACTGCTGGTGTGTATATGATTCAAATTTCTGAAGAAGGAAATACAGCTACTAAAAAATTAGTTATCGAATAATTTAGTTCCTGACCCGAGCTTGCGAACAGAAGAAGTAAACAAGTTCAGGAAGACAAAAATGAAAAGCTCTAACTTATGTTGGAGCTTTTTTTATTTTGATTACTTTTGCAGTGCTTCTGTCCCGAAACTTCGGGATATTTCAGAATTAAACAAAAAGTGTCTTAACTTTGATTTCATCTCACGATATATTCACCATTTCCAACCAAAAGCAGTTTGAAAAAATAGCTTTAAAGGTTTTTCGTTTTCAATATGTTGATTTCATCTCACGATATATTCACCATTTCCAACCAAAAGCAGTTTGAAAAAATAGCTTTAAAGGTTTTTCGTTTTCAATATGACAATAACAAAGTATATCGCGAATTCTGTGAGCTATTGAAGGTTGACAAAGGAAGCGTAAAATCGTTGCAACACCTTCCGTTTTTACCCATTCAGTTTTTTAAAAGTCACGAGGTTTTGTCTTCAAATGATGCCATTCAAGAGACTTTCACTAGTAGCGGAACCACCGGAATGAGTACCAGTAAACACCTCATAACCGATGTAACTTTGTATGAAGAAAGTTATCGCAATGCTTTTTCAGAATTTTATGGAAACATAGAAGATTATGTGATTTTGGCTTTGCTTCCCTCCTATTTAGAGCGTTCTGGTTCGTCTTTAATCTACATGGCAGAAGACTTGATAGCACTTTCTAACCATCCTGATAGTGGTTTTTATCTACATAATTACGATGAACTAATTACTAAGTTGATTGAACTTGATGCATCGGGACAAAACGTACTTTTAATTGGTGTAACTTATGCTTTATTGGATTTAATGGAACAACAAAAGTTTCAATTAAAAAACACCATCATCATGGAAACTGGCGGAATGAAAGGCAAACGCAAAGAAATCATCCGTGAAGAATTGCATAAAATTCTTTGCAATGGCTTTGGTGTTTCTAGTATTCATTCAGAATACGGCATGACCGAATTGTTATCGCAAGCTTATTCGTTGGGCAACGGAATTTTTGAATGTCCCAACTGGATGACTGTTTTAATTCGTGATACCGAAGATGCCTTGTCTCATGTAGAAAACGGAAAAACAGGAGGAATAAACGTGATTGATTTAGCCAATATCAATTCGTGTTCCTTTATAGCAACACAAGATTTAGGAAAAAAATATCCTAATAATTCGTTTGAAGTTTTAGGCCGTTTCGATAATTCCGATATTAGAGGTTGTAATTTAATGGTGTTATAATTTTTTTTATTTTTATGCGTTATTAAACTAACAGAATCTGTTAGATGCAATTAATGAAAATCTGTTTAAAATGATTTTTTTGTTTAAATTGAATTCCCAACTAATAATACAAATGTCCGTCTGAGCTTGTCAAAGACCTTCAAAAAAAGTATTTCTACAGGCTTAATGAGACAATCAGTATTAAATTACACATAAATAATTAAATACAAACTAATTTATAAAACCAAACTTATGCGCTTTCTTTATTACCTATTTTTCTTCTTGCCTTTTACAGTTTCAAGCCAAATTGACTTAAAAATTGATTCCATAACCGCTGTTGATTCTATTCCGAATGAACGAAAATTTATCATTACTTATCATATTGAAAACCTTGGCGATAAAGAGATTTCTTTTTTCTTAAACACCAACGGATTTGTACCAAATTCTAGAGCTTCGATGTCTACAAATATTGTTTTTAAAGTATTTCAAAAAGACGAATTTATAGATATTGACAATATTTTCGGAAACAGAAAAGCAAATTTGTTTACAGAAAAAATGAAAGCTGCAAAAACTGATGAAGAGCGAAAAACAATTATGGATGCTTGGTTTAAAGAGTTAAATATTGATACAAAATCTGAAATTGAAGAAGATAAAAATGATGAAGATTATTATTTGAAACAGCAAAGCAAAAGACTGATGTCAGATGTTTTTACAATTAAACCCAAAGAAAAAATAACATTTACAAAGGTATTACTTTGGGACAAAAGACGTTATTTAAAATTTGACGATAAAGAATTTTATCTAGACGAAAAAACACCTCATTATTTTGAACTGACTTTAAACCTAATGAAAGAACAATTTAAAGAAAAACTTCTGCCTGAGGATTATGAAAAGATAATGAAAAACCCTTATTTCATAAATGGTTGGATTGTTTCTAACAAAATGGAAATAAATTTTGGAGAATAAAAAAAAGAGCTTAATAGCTCCTTTATTATTCATAAATATCTTTTCGATGACCTAAGTGGATAACATCTATTAATAATATTTCGTCAAAAATTTCATAAATAATTCTGTAATTTCTATCTTTTCGATGACCTAAGTGGATAACATCTATTAATAATATTTCGTCAAAAATTTCATAAATAATTCTGTAATTTCCAACTCTTATTCTGTAACCTGCTCTCCCTTTTAACTTCTTATAGCCTTGAGGTCTTGGATTTTTTGCTAGATTTTCAATTGCAATTAAAATTGGCATAACAATATTATCAGACATACTATCTAATTTTTTTCTAGACTTTTTATTGAAATTAATTTTATAATGAGCCATTTTTTGATTGTCTTGATTTCTTATAATCGTCTAAAGAAATTCTGTAACCATCATCATTCTTCTTTGCCTCATACATCTTCTAAATCTTCCAATTTCTCAATAAGTTTATTATATTTTTTGATAGGCAATAAAACTGCTGTTCTATTTCCTTTATCATCTGTTAAAAATTGTGTTTCCATAATTGAAATTATTTATAAAGTAAAGTTATGAAATTATTTAACCACTATCAAATAATAATTTTTCTTTCCTTTTTGAAGTACTAAAAATTTATCTTTAACCAAATCTTTTTCGGTAATGATATAATCATCAGCTACTTTTTCTTTGTTTAAAGAAATTGCATTTTGTTTCAATTCACGTCGAGCATCGCTATTGGAAGCTAAGAAACCTGTTTTAGCAGCAAGTGCCGCAATCATATCCAATCCGGCAATAATATCTTCTTTAGAAACTTCGGCTTTTTCTTTATCATCGAAAATATCAAAAAATGTTTCATCATCAAGTTGTAACATCTCATCCATAACGGGACTAAATTTTGCTTTAGAGGCAAAAATTGCTTTTTCTAACGCTTCTTTTCCGTGAACAAAAGTGGTTACTTCTTCTGCCAAACGTTTTTGTAAAACACGTAAATGCAACGCTTCTTGGTGTTCTGCAATTAAAGAATCTATTATATTTTTATCTAAAAATGTAAAGATTTTAATGTATTTTTCAGCATCAACGTCGGTTGTATTCAACCAAAATTGGTAAAATTTATAAACCGATGTTTTATTGGCTGTTAACCACACATTTCCACCTTCTGATTTTCCAAATTTAGAACCATCGGCTTTAGTAATTAACGGACAAGTCATGGCATAAGCCTTGGCTCCTTCGCCATTCATTCTTCTCACTAATTCCGTTCCAGTAGTAATATTACCCCATTGATCTGAACCTCCCATTTGCAACAAACAATGATGGGTTTTGTACAAATGATGAAAATCGTATCCTTGAATTAATTGGTATGTAAACTCTGTAAAACTCATTCCTTCTCCTTCGGCACTCAAACGTTTTTTAACAGAATCTTTTGCCATCATGTAATTCACCGTGATTCGTTTTCCTACATCGCGAGCAAAATTGATGAACGAAAAGTCTTTCATCCAATCGTAATTATTTACTAAGATTGGCGCATTTGCAGCCGTTGAATTAAAATCTAAAAAACGAGATAAAACCCCTTTTATTCCGGCAACATTCTTTTCTAAAGTCACTTCATCAAGTAAATTTCTCTCATCAGATTTTCCCGAAGGATCACCAATCATTCCAGTAGCACCGCCCACTAAAGCAATGGGTTTATGTCCAAATTTTTCTAAATGAACCAATAAAATAATAGGCACCAAACTTCCAATATGCAAGGAATCACTCGTTGGATCAAACCCAATATAGGTCGTTGTCATTTCTTTTAAAAGTTGTTCTTCTGTGCCTGGCATGATATCGTGTACCAATCCGCGCCATTGTAACTCTGCTACTAAATTTTCCATCTTAAAAACTATAATTTGCGCAAATATAGTTCTTAGATTTCAGATTTCAGATTTCAGATTTGACTTATTTTACAAAATAAATACTGAATAGAACTTTTACTTTTAAACTTTTAAACCTATAAACTTTTAAACTTATTTCTTAAATCCTATCTTTACAAAATGATATTAATTACTGGCGCAACCGGATTAGTAGGAGCTCATTTAGCACTTCATTTGTTAGAAAATGGTGAAGAAAATATTCGTGCCCTTTATCGAAATCAAAAAAACATAGAGAAAACAAAATCTCTTTTTGAATTATATAAAGAAGGTGACTTATTCTCTAAAATAAACTGGATTCAAGGTGATATTCTAGATGTTCCATCGTTAGAAATTGCTTTTGAAAAAGTAGCTTATGTTTATCATTGTGCCGCTTGCATTTCTTTTAACCCAGATGACGAAAATCAACTTAGAAAAGTAAATATTGAAGGAACCGCCAATATTGTGAATTTTTGTATTGATAAAAATGTAAAAAAACTATGTCACGTTAGTTCCATTGCTGCGCTTGGCGATTTAGCACCGCACGAAACGAGCATTACAGAAGCAACCGAATGGAATCCAGAAGTTTTACATAGTGATTATGCTATTTCAAAATATGGCGCCGAAATGGAAGTTTGGCGTGGTCAACAAGAGGGATTGAAAGTGGTAATTGTAAATCCGGGTGTTATTTTTGGACCTGGTTTTTGGCAGCAAGGCAGTGGTGCTTTTTTTACCTCTATTGAAAAAGGAATTCCATTTTTCACTTATGGCTCCTCTGGTTATGTTGCGGTTACAGATGTTGTAACGATAATGCGCCGATTAATGCATTCTGAGTGTAATGGAGAACGATTTGCATTGCTGTCTGAGAACATTACTTTTAAAAATATCATCTTTACTATTGCAGAAAAAATAAAGGCAAAAAAACCAAAAATAGAAGCTAAACCATGGATGCTAAACCTTGCATGGCGATTGGACTGGGTGTTGTCTTCGATTTTTAGAACCAAAAGAAGAATATCCAAACACGCAGCACAATCTATTTTAAATAGCGATACAATTTCAAATGAAAAAATTAAAAATTATTTGAATTATGATTTTGAAGCTATAGACAGTTACTTAGATAAAATTGTAGTTCACTATAAAAAATAACTACTTCACAATTTCTACCTCAAGATTTTTAACCGGTAATGTTTCACCGCTAAACTTCTTTTTTTCTTTATCTAAACGCACTTTAATCTCTTCATACATTTTTTTATACTCTTTACTATCAGAAGCGTAATATAGTGTGTTTTGTGCAAATGTTAAACTATCTACTTTATATTTTTCTTTTAGAAAGACACTTGCTTTAGGATAATTTTTAGTAGTAGATCCTTGATTTCTAGCCGCTTCTAGAATGGATAAATCATAAATAATCTCTTTCATCTTATCTTTTTCTATAAGATTTTTGGGTTTTTCAATAATTTCATTCTTGCAACTTAGTAGTACAAACGAAATTACAAATAAAATAAATACTATTTTTTTCATTTCCTATCTATCAAAAAGTAAACGTTTTCCTGCTCTATTTTCTTTGACTTTAGAATTTTCATAAACCAATTGTCCGTTTACAAAAGTATGTGTAATTCTTGATTTAAAATTGGTTCCCTCAAATGGCGACCAACCGCATTTGTATAGAATATTATCTTTATTTACACTCCAAGGCATCGCTGGATTAACAATAGCCAAATCGGCATAAAAACCTTCTTTTATAAAACCTCTATTTTCTATTTTAAAAATCTTAGCCGGATTATGAGCCATTTTCTCAACGATTTTCTCTACAGAAATTTTACCTTGGTGATGTGCTTCAAACATAGCCACAACAGCGTGTTGAACTAATGGTCCGCCAGAAGGAGCGTTGGAATATTTTTGAGATTTTTCTTCTAAAGTATGTGGGGCATGATCTGTGGCTATAACATCGATTCTATCGTCTAATAAGGCTTTCCAAAGGGCTTCTCTATCTGTTGCCTTTTTTACCGCAGGATTCCATTTGATAAAATTTCCTTTAGTGGCATAATCTTCGTCTGAAAACCATAAATGATGAATGCAAACTTCGGCAGTAATTTGCTTTTGCTCTAAAGGGATTTTATTGGTAAACAAATCCATTTCTTTTGCCGTTGAAAGATGGAATACGTGCAATCTTGCTCCGGTTTTTTTAGCCAACTCTATAGCTCTGGAAGAAGATAAATAACAAGCTTCTTCACTGCGTATTAAATGATGAACCGTTGCAGGAATATCCTCTCCATATTCGGCTTTGTATTTTTCTAAATTAGCTTTAATGGTAGCTTCATCTTCACAATGAACCGCTATTAGCATCTTGGTATTAGAAAATATTTTTTCGAGAGTTTCAGGATTATCAACCAGCATATTTCCTGTTGAAGAGCCTAAAAACAATTTGATTCCTGCAACATTCTTCGGATTGGTTTTTAAAACTTCTTCCAAATTATCGTTTGTGCCACCCATCATAAAAGAATAATTGGCATAAGAAGTTTGAGCTGCAATTTGATATTTATCTTCTAATAATTCTTGTGTAACAGCATTTGGCACTGTGTTGGGTTGCTCAATAAAAGAAGTAATCCCTCCAGCAACAGCAGCTCGACTCTCTGATTCAATGTTGCCTTTGTGTGTTAAGCCAGGCTCACGAAAATGCACTTGATCATCAATTGCTCCTGGAATTAAATAATTTCCTTCGGCATCGATAACTTTACAACTAGAACTTTTGTGGCTAATACTTTGGGCAATTTCTTTTATAAATTCGCCTTCAATAAGAACATCACCATCAAATATTTTCCCTTCATTTACAATCCTTGCATTTTTAATTAAAACGGTATTCATATTTTTTCTATAATCTGTTAAATAACTTTTTTATTCTAAGAGATAAAACACCAAAAATGGCTTCTTTAATAATAGAACCACTCATTTTAGATTTTCCTTTAGTTCTATCTGTAAAAATTACAGGCACTTCTTGAATAATAAATTTTTTAGAAAATGCTCTATATTTCATTTCAATTTGAAAAGCATATCCGATGAATTTAATTTTGTCAAGATTGATGCTTTCTAAAACAGTTCTGCTGTAGCAAATGAATCCTGCTGTGGCATCCATAATTTTCATTCCGGTAATCATTCTCACATAAACCGAAGCAAAATAAGACAGTAAAACTCTACTTAAAGGCCAGTTTACAACATTAACTCCTGTAACATATCTTGAACCAATTGCTACATCGGCACCTCCAAAATGGCAAGCATCATATAATTTTTCTAAATCATGGGGATTGTGTGAAAAATCAGCATCCATTTCAAAAATAAATTCATAATCTTTGGCTAATGCCCATTTGAATCCGTGAACATAAGCCGTTCCTAATCCGGCTTTTTTTGTTCTAACTTCAAGAAAAAGTTTATTCAAAAACTCCAATTGAAGTTCTTTTACTTTATCGGCTGTCTTATCTGGTGAATTATCATCAACTATCAAAACATGAAAAGGTTTATGTAAAGAAAATACTGCTCTCACAATGCTTTCAATATTTTCAATTTCGTTATAGGTTGGAATAATTACAATGCCGCAATTCATATTTATTGATAAAAGTTTGTGCAAAAATACTCATTTTATAACTTCATAATCTTAATAATATTATAATACTAATCAACAAATAAAATTTAGTAATTTTGCGATTCATGATAGCATTAGAATTACATCCACGAATTATAGAAAACAAAGATTGGGCTACAATTATTTTTGTTCTAACGTTATTCCTTATTGTTTTGGTAAAATCAGCTTTTGAAACCAGATTTAACGATTACATTCGCCTAATTGTTTCTGATAAATATATAAAAATTTACAGAGAGAGTAGCCATTTAATGAGTGGCTTTAATGTGCTTTTATTTGCTATAAACCTCATTTCTCTTTCCTTTTTTATTCAATTAGTTTTGGTACATTATAATTATTGCGTTAAAACAGACTGGATACTTTTTACAAGAATTTTTACTTTACTAACTGTATTTATACTTTCTAAATTCTTAGTTGATAAGATTATAGCAACAACATTTGGTATTGAAGAAATTATTGAGCAGTTTAATTTACATAAAGTTACCTTCAGAACCTACATTGGATTGCTATTATTGCCCATTTCAATAATTTTGTTTTATGGTAATTACTCAACAAATTTTTTAATTATTACCATAATTACTATGTTATTAATAATAAATTTAGTAACTTATCTTATTTCATTAAAAAATTATCAAAATTTTGTGTTTGGCAAGTTGTTTTATTTTATTTTGTATCTTTGCGCACTTGAAATAGCGCCCTATTATTTCATATTTTATTTGATTACAAAAAATTAGAGTTTAAACATGTCAAATTTGAAAGTAAGAACGATTTTGGTGTCACAACCAGAGCCAAAAGTAGACAATTCGCCTTATTTTGATTTACAACAAAAGCACAAGGTAAAAATAGATTTTCGTTCTTTTATTCATGTAGAAGGCGTAAGTGCAAAAGATGTTAGAGCTCAAAAAATTGACCTTAACAATTTTACTGCAATTATATTAACAAGTAGAAATGCGGTTGACCACTTTTTTAGAGTGGCTGAGGAAATGCGTTATAAAGTTCCAGAAGATTTAAGATATTTTTGTCAATCAGAAGCTATTGCTTTTTATCTACAGAAATATGTTGTTTATAGAAAACGTAAAATTTATGTTGGTCAAAAAGACTTTGCTGACATGAGTACTTTATTTAAAAAATATAAGGATGAAAAGTTTTTACTTCCTGCATCAGACCAACTCAACGCCGATGCTCCTGTGACTTTAAATAATTTAAAAATCAATTGGACGCAAGCAGTTTTTTACAAAACAGTAATGAGTGATTTGTCTGATTTAGCCGATGTTTATTATGATGTTTTAGCTTTTTTTAGTCCAACAGGAATAAAGTCTTTATTTAAAAACTTTCCCGATTTTAAACAAAATGACACTAGAATCGCTGTTTTTGGTAGCACTACTCAAAAAGAAGCTTTAGAACATGGATTACGCATTGATATTTTGGCTCCAACACCAGAAACTCCCTCGATGACAATGGCTTTAGAAAAATATGTAGCCGAAGCTAATAAAGGAAAATAACATCGATTAGCACTATATAAGAGTCCAACAAATTGTACTCAATATAGTGTCTACTGGCATTAACCATTATAAAATTACAATTGGCATAAATTTTTTATAGATATTAAAAAAGAGGCTGTCTTTACTTTTCGGACAGCCTCTTTTCTTTGTTTAGGTAATAGTTTGTTTGTTGTTTTATAATTGTGG
>JAIFLT010000001.1:7987-12532 GCA_020048955.1 Flavobacterium sp. | reverse complement strand
TTCATCGGAGTTCGATGACCCGAGAGCTTGCTCGAACTGGCGAAGCATTTTCAATTGCTTGCGCAAACTTGTTGTTAATGGCGATTTCATAGAATAATCTGCGAAACTGCGTTGGATTTTAATGCTGAAAAGAATCGTCTAAAAAAAAATCGAGAACCAATTTAAGATTCTCGATTATTACTATTTATAGTTTATTGATATAACTGCTATACAAATCCTTAAACTGATAGCCAACATCTACCCTATCTTTGCTTAGTTTATCGTATTCTACCAATCCCCAAAGTACAAATTCTTTCAAGAAATACTTGTCTTCTAATTGGATTTCTGGTTGGTATTTTTGGATTAAATCTTCTAATGGTGTTACTTCATCCAATTGATTTTTGTAATCTTCATCGGAAGCATCGTCTAACAATTCGAAACCTGTTTCTGAAAAAAACCATTCCAATATTTTGGCATACGGACTAGCATCGGCATCGCGTTCTAACTTTTCTATTTTAGGAAAGTAAGCTGGGAAGAACGTCTTAATCGCATCGGCAATTAAATATTGTGCTACAACTGCAGCACCTTCTTGTTCCCCTTCATAAACCAATTCTACTTTTCCAGTAATTGCGGGAATAATTCCCATAAAATCAGACAATCGTACCGATGTTTTATCACTTCCAGATTGCAGCGCTCTTCTTTCGGCAGTACTAAGTAAATTCTCATAAGCTGTGATGCTCATACGCGCACTTACGCCACTTTTGGCATCAATGTATTCACTTTCTCTTGCTTCAAAACTTATTTGTTCTAGCAAATTTTTCGCTAAATTTGGAACATGAACCGCGTCTGATTGTTGTTGGTCTAATTTTGCTTCTTGATGCGTAATTGTTTTGGCTATAGCAACTGTTTCAGGATAATGCGTTAGAATTTGCGAACCAATTCGGTCTTTCAATGGCGTAACAATACTTCCACGATTGGTATAATCTTCGGGATTAGCAGTGAAAACAAATTGCATGTCTAATGCCATTCGTACTTTAAAACCACGAATTTGAATATCGCCTTCTTGCAAAATATTGAATAGAGCTACTTGAATTCTGGCTTGCAAATCGGGCAATTCGTTGATTACAAATATACAACGGTTGGCTCTTGGAATCATTCCGAAGTGAATTACTCTATCATCAGCATACGAAAGTTTTAAATTGGCCGCTTTTATTGGGTCAACATCACCAATTAAATCGGCAACAGTTACATCTGGCGTAGCTAATTTTTCAGAGAAACGTTCGCTTCTGTGTATCCATTTTATTGGAGTAGCATCACCTTTTTCGGCAATTAAATCTTTTGCAAATCTTGAAATCGGATTGAATGGATCATCGTTGATTTCTGAACCATCAACAATAGGCATGTATTCGTCTAATAATTCAATCATTTTTCTCGCCAAACGTGTTTTCGCCTGACCTCGAAGTCCGAGTAAATTGATGTTGTGTCGTGATAAAATAGCGCGTTCCAATTCAGGAATTACCGTGTTTTCAAATCCGTGAACGCCTTCAAAAACTGGTTTACCCGATTTTATTTTAGTTCGTAAATTATTACGCAACTCGTCTTTAATGCTTCTTGATATCCAACCAGATTCTTTTAATTCTGCTACTGTTTTTATGTTTTCAATTTTCATGTTTTTTTATTTAACCGCAAAGAGCGCTAGGTTTAAAGCAAATTTCGCGAAGTATTTATATTATTTTTCTTGCTTCTTTTTTTTCTCTATTTTATTAATGTACAATGTTTTTTTTTAACCTACTCAGACTTTCTGTGCTGCAAACTGAGACTGTAAACTAAAAACTATTTTATTTTCTTCTTTCTATTCGTCTCATAATCCTCAAAAATCATTTCACCCAAACCTTTAAGTCCGGTATAAAATGCTTTTCCTTGATTGGCTTCAGTAAATCGGTTTACGAATTTCTGTAGGTACGGATCGTTTGCAATCATGAATGTTGTAATTGGAATGTGTAATTTTCTGGCCTGTGCGGCTTGATTGTAGCATTGTTCAACAATATACTCATCTAAACCATTACTGTTCATATAATAAGTTCCGTCTTTTTCACGAACGCAACTTGGTTTTCCGTCGGTTATCATGAAAATTTGCTTGTTGGTATTTCGTTTTCTACGCAACATGTCCATTGCCAATTGTAATCCGGCAACGGTATTGGTGTGATAGGGTCCAACTTTTAAATAGGGTAAATCTTTAATGGCGATTGGCCAAGCGTCGTTTCCGAAAACTAGAATGTCAATGGTGTCTTTTGGATAGCGTGTTGTGATTAATTCTGCCAAAGCCATTGCTACTTTTTTGGCTGGTGTGATTCGGTCTTCGCCATACAAAATCATACTGTGGCTGATGTCAATCATCAAAACGGTGCTCATTTGGGATTTGAACTGAGCATCTTCAACAACCAAATCATTTTCGGTTAACTTAAAATCATCAACTCCATTATTGATTTGAGCGTTTCTAAGACTTTCGGTTAACGAAATACTTTCTAAGCCATCACCAAAATGATAGTCGCGAAATTCGCCTGTTTTTTCATCGCCACTTCCCGAATATTTTGTCTTGTGATTTCCTGTTCCTGATTTTTTCAAATTACCAAAAATCTGGTCTAAAGCCGCTTGACGGATGGCTCTTTCGGTTTTGGCTGTTATTCCGGTTCTCGAAGTTCCATCGTCTTTTAGTTCTTCTCGGATGTATCCTTTTTTCTTTAAATCTTCAATAAAATCGTCGATGGTGTAGTTTTCGTCTGTTAATTTATATTCAAAATCCAACTGACGTAACCAATCGATAGCTTCGTCAAAATCGCCTGAAGTGTGCGTGATTAACTCTTTGAAAATATCAAAAAGTTTATCAAATGGCGAAAGATTGGGTGCTTCGTATTTCTTGAAGAAAAATCCTTTTTTACTGTTCTTTTCCATAGCTTATAAAATTACTACTTAAAGTTAAGAACCCAACAGAACGAATACTAATTTTTAGTTAAAGTAACATTACTATTTGACATAACGCTCACCGATTACTTTTCTTATAGAAACAAATCCAATTGAATTTAAATCGATTTCACTTCTCTTAATCCATATTAGAGATTTAATTTCATCGGCAGCATTTATGGAAATTATCTCGCTTTTAAGTTGACATTCATAGAAAATATCCATCGTTCTGTAAGGTACATTTTTATAGAGATAATTATTTGGTGCCGTGGTAATATAGGTTAAATCATTTAAAGTAATTGTTACTCCTAATTCTTCACTAATTTCTCTACAAGCCGCTTCTTCGGCAGTTTCATTTGGATCTATAAATCCGCCTGGTAAATCTAGTTTTCCTTTGTCGGGATCGACGTTTCTTTCAGTAAAAAGAATTTTATCTTCATAAGTAAAAACTATGGCAACTGCAGCAGCAATATTGTGGTACAAAACAAAATCACAATCGGAACAATGCAATTTAAAATTGTTTACATAAGTTAGGTTTTGCGAACTGCAATTGGGACAATATTTGAAAAAACTAGTGTTTTGCGATTCCATTTTGATGTTGATTAGAATTGTAAAAGTAGTAATAAAAATAGTAGCTTCAGACACATTTTCTATTAAGGATAGCATGGTATAGAAAACTCCTATTTTGTTAAAATCTAATTGAGAATGAATGAAGTCGTTTAAACTTTTTTCAAATGGCTACAAAATTGTATTTTTATACCATTCAAAAAAGTTTAAACGACTTCAATATTAAACATTGAAAACTAATTTTCATTAGTTTTACGCTCACAAAATAAAAAAACATGCACACCGATTATATTTTAGACCAAGAGTTTAGAGACCAAACGTTTGACGATAGCAATACCAAGTTTAAAGATTTTGAAAATTGCACGTTTTATAACTGCGATTTTAGACAATGTACCTTTCAAACCGTTACTTTTATTGACTGCAATTTCTTTGATTGCAATTTTGCGGATACTAAAATCAATTACATTTCTCTTCGTGGGGTGTTTTTTACTAAATGCAATTTTACGAATGTGAATTTTGCCATGACTGACCAAGTATTGTTTGAATTTCACTTTAAAGATTGCTTGTTGGACTACGCTAAATTTTATGCTTTAAAACTCAAAAAAATGCAGTTTATTAATTGTAGTTTGATTGCTGCCGACTTTATGGGAAGCGATTTAACCGAAGTGTTGTTTGACAATTGCAACCTTAGACGAGCTGTTTTTATTGATACCATAGCCAATAAAGCTGATTTCTCTACTAGCTATGATTATGCTTTTGACCCTGATAAAAATAAAATTAAAAAAGCTGTTTTCTCTCAAGAGGGACTAAAAGGACTTTTGGAGAAATATGATATTGTGGTGAAGTAGAAGATGGGAGATGGAAGATGGGAGTTGGAAGATGGAAGATGGGAGTTGGGAGATGGAAGATGGGAGTTGGAAGATGGAAGATGGGAGTTGGGAGATGGAAGATGGGAGTTGGAAGATGGGAGTTGGAAGATGGGAGTTGGAAGATGGAAGATGGGAGTTGGGAGATGGAAGATGGGTGATGGAGGATGGG
>JAIFLT010000001.1:0-7936 GCA_020048955.1 Flavobacterium sp. | reverse complement strand
GAAGATGGGAGTTGGAAGATGGGAGTTGGAAGATGGAAGATGGGAGTTGGGAGATGGAAGATGGGTGATGGAGGATGGGAGTTGGGAGATGTGAGTTGGAAGATGGTAGTTTTTGAGTGGTTTATATTTTAAATAGTTTTTCTATTAGCCACGATACTTTTGGGTGGTATTCTAACTTTCCGTTTTTTATGTTTAAAGGAGAGATGAAATTATTGGTATATAAAGCACCTGTACCTAATCCTTGGGGCATCGGATTTTGTTGTAAATAGGTCCATTGTGCAATGGCATTTAAACCAATATTGCTTTCTAAAGCAGAAGTTATCCACCAACCAATATTGTGTTTTTTAGCTAAATCAATCCACTCTTTTGTACCTCGAAATCCGCCTACAAAACTGGGTTTCAAAATGATGTATTGTGGCATTATTTTTTGTAAAAGTTGTTCTTTCTCTTCGTTTGAAAACACACCAATAAGCTCTTCGTCTAATGCAATAGGAATTAGAGTGGTTTTACACAGCTCTGCCATAGTGTCAGTATGGTTTTTAGCAATAGGTTGTTCGATACTATGTAATTTATAACCAGCTAATTGATTCAGTTTATCTAAAGCTAAATTTTCACTAAAAGCACCATTAGCATCTACTCTAATTTCGATAGTGTTTTCATCAAAATTTTGACGAATGAAGTGCAATAAATCGAGTTCTTTTTTAAAATCAATGGCACCAATTTTTAGTTTGATGCAATGGAAACCTTGTGCTAATTTTTCTTCAATTTGTTCCTTCATAAACACCTCATCGCCCATCCAAACCAAACCATTAATGTCGATGTTTTTTTTACCTTCGGTGAAATCTGATGGAAACAATAAAAATGGATTTTGTGATGCTAACGATTGAAATGCCATTTCAACGCCAAATTGAATAGAAGGAAACTCTAAAAGTGCTTCCCAAAGTTGGTCTTTTCCGAGGTGTATATTTTGGCAAGTCCATTGCAGTTTTTCTTCATAATCGGGTCTGTCGTCTGCTGAAAGTCCGCGAAGGATGCCGCACTCACCTATTCCTTTTTTTCCGTTCTCTTCGAGAATGATGAACCACGTTTCTTTTTCGTTCATAACGCCTCTAGAAGTTCCAGAAGGTCGTTTGAAGTTNNTTCCTTTTTTTCCGTTCTCTTCGAGAATGATGAACCACGTTTCTTTTTCGTTCATAACGCCTCTAGAAGTTCCAGAAGGTCGTTTGAAGTTTAGGATGTATTTTTGGTAGGAGGCTTTCATAAAAATAGAATATAGAATATAGAATATAGAATATAAAAAATAGATGATAGAAAATAGAAAATAGATGATAGAATATAGATAATAGACTTGCGAATTACTCTAGAACACGTAAAATCTTTTTGAAGTTTTCTGATGGTAAGCCAAATTTTTGGAACTCTTTGAAATCAATATTTACTTGTTCTTTCCAAGTTATATTGCTTTCTATATTTTGATTGGAAAATGATTTATGAAGTGCTTTGGCCATTGATAATCTATTGGTAAACATATAAACATGGGCTAACTTCAATTGAAAAATAATATCGGATGGGTTAAGTTTTAACCCTGTATTATAAGCTAGTTCAGCTTTGGCAAATTGTTTGGTAACCAAATAATAACCCCCTAACAAAGCATAATCAGCACTTGTGGCTTTGTTTTTATTGATGATGTCTGTATTAATGACTTCGATAGCTTCTTGAATCTTTCCTTTATTGAATAAGGCAATCGATTTGTTTCTTATGGCTCCGTAATATTTATTGATTTCGCCTGTTTGACTTAAACTTTCCTCGATAGCTAAGTCTGTTGCTCTACTTTTTTCAACAGCAAGCAATTGATTGTATTCGCTTGCTTTATATTTCTTAGAAATGTTTTCTAGGAACAAAGCAAAGAATTCTTCTTTCTTGTTTAGTGATTTAGCTAACTCTAGATTTTGAGCCACTTTGAGTACTTCTTTTTTAGCATCGTTGTTCCAACCGCGACTGGCTTTATTGTCTATCCAAGGCACTACTTCTAGGATTACTTTTTCTTTCATCACCCAATTATCGCTTTCAAAAACGAAGTAAAGATTTTGAGTTTTAGCAGTAAAACAATCAGAATCTTTGGCTTTAAGCAAACGAGCTTCTTTGTTGACAGGTGTTTCTTGATATAAGCAAGCTTTGTTAGGTTTGTCAGCTGTTAGAAACTCCTCTGCCTCTTTGGATTGAGAGAAAATAGCGTATTTGGTTTTGTCTTCGCCAGAAATAGAGGATGCTAAAAATATGACTCCAGCAGTTCCTTGACTGATTCCTGTTGGATCGGGAATGGCTTTAAGAACCGAAACCAAACTAGAAGATAGTTTTTGGTTGTCGTCTAGAAGTGTTATTCTGTAAACTATCTCTGTAGTTCCTTCAGGAAAATCGGCAGTTTTGATTATTTTCTTTTCACCAGCTTTTAGAATAATGGTATGATTGGTGGTGCGAACATTGTCCCAATATCCGTCTTTAGATTGAGCAGAAGCTATTGTTGCTGTTAAAAACAAGGCAACTATTTTTAATTTTTGAACCATTTAGATAGTAAAACTCATTAAGTTTTTTGTTTATTTTAAATCAGATGTTGTTTAAGATTCTGATTTCTATTCAATACAATTTCTAATTTGCCCTGATTGGAGCAGTTACCTTGTAACGCGGAAAGCAGGAATAGGGTTTATAACAATTACCATACCATTCGCACCTTTAAAAATATATAAAGAATCTGAAATGAATTCAGATTAAAGCGTAATACTTTGACCAATTTCAAGTAGCATAAGGTCTTTGCCTGCATCAAAGAATTTCTTTTTGGCTTCGTCGTGGTTGATTTCGATATATCCGAAGGTGTCAAAGTGCACTCCGAGTACTTTATCGCAATCCACAAAATCGGCAGCTAGAATGGCGTCTTCAACATCCATAGTGAAGTTGTTTCCGATGGACAAAATTGCCAAATCGAGTTTGGTGCGCATTGGAATGAGTTTCATATCCATTGTAAGTGCTGTATCTCCAGAGATGTAAATATTTTTGTGTTCGCCTTCAATAACAAAACCGCAAGGATTGCCACCATAGCTTCCGTCAGGAAAAGAGCTGGAGTGAATGGCATTAACTAGTTTTACTTTACCAAAATCAAACTGCCAACTTCCGCCGTGATTCATTGGATGGTATTTTAAGCCTTTATTTCCGTAATGCACTGCTACTTCATAAGTAGAGACAATCGTTGCGTCTGTGCGCTTTGCAATAGCTTCTGCATCGAGAATGTGGTCTTGGTGTGCATGAGTAAGTAAAATATAATCGGCTTTGAGCGAATTGATATCGATGTGACTTGCTTTTGGATTGGCGGTGATGAATGGATCTACCAAGATATTTTTTCCGCTTACTTCAATTGCGATGCAGGAGTGTCCGTAGAATGTAATTTTCATAATTGAAATGCTATTTTAGTTGTTAATTTGTGTAAAAAATTAAAAAGTCGGAGAGTAAATAGATAAGTGATAAAGACAATAACACCGATAACAGAAAAGTGCTAAGCGCCAATTTCTTTAATTCTGGATCTAATAATTTGTGTTCTTTATTTTTAGCAACTCTTTTAAGATGTGCGATTATGGGAACATAAGCAATTAAGAAGAAATACAAATCGAAATTGAATCGTTCCGGGTTTGGATCTCTGTAGCTGAAATCGAAAATTAAAGCAAAAGCTAGCATCAGAATCATTGCAGTAATGATTAAGAAAAAGTGGTATTTTTTTGCCCAAGCACCTCCATTTTTAACAACAATAGTATTTTTGCCCGACTTTCTATCAGACTCTTCATCGCGCATGTTGTTTAGGTTTAAAACACCTACACTCAGCAATCCGATTGCTGTTGCTGGAAGGAATAACAACCAATCGATTTGTTTAGAAAACATAAAGTACACCCCAAAAGTACTTACTAATCCGAAGAAGGTAAATACAAAAACATCGCCTAAACCTCTGTAGCCATAAGGATTTTTACCTACAGTATAACGTATTGCAGAAGCGATAGCTAGAATTCCTAAAACAAAGAAAATAATAGAGTAAAGAAAATACTTTCCTTTGAACGAAAAATAAATCAATAACATTGCCGATACTAAGGTTAAAAATGCCGTAATGAAAATGGCGTAACGCATGGTACCAGGCGTGATTAGTCCGCTTTGAATGGCGCGTTTGGGTCCTATTCTATCTTCATTGTCGGTTCCTTTTACACCATCGCCATAATCGTTGGCAAAATTGGATAGAATTTGCAATCCTAAGGTAGTAGAAAGTGCTAAAATCACAATTTTCCAGTTGAAAATTCCTTGCGACATAGCGTAGAAACTACCTACCAATATTCCGGATACAGAAAGTGGTAAGGTTCTAACTCGAGCGGCATCAATCCAGTGTTTCATTTTTATAATTGTTATTAGTTACTATATATTCATGTCAAATCATGTAAATTCTTTACATGTGTTTCAGACACTTAAGACCGAAACTTTTTGTTTTTTTCATAGACTTCACAGATGCAAAACAAACTTTAAATTATGGAATAACCCGCAATAGCTTAAAAAAAACTGTGACAGGAAGCCTATATTTCTATGCGAATGAACAATCTCCATCTCCAAAATTCATTCTTACATTATTAAAATCAGTTTTATTAAATGCTTTTGAAATGATAGATTGTTTGATTTTTTTGGTTTTGTATAGGAATAAATTTGATTTTTTTAAGTTAGAACAAATAGTTTCATCATAACAAATTATTTCTCTTGTATTTTGAGTAATAACTTGTAACTTTATTATATTTGAAATATCATTTGTATTTTTTAAATTGTCATAATATGTAAATAATACTTTAGTAACATAATTTCTTTTTTGTAATACAATGAAACCAATACAAATATCTTTTTTAATTATTTTAATTAATGAAAATTCAAACTCATTATCATAAATTGAAAATTCATATTTTTGTTTGTTTGTTAAATTTAATAATGGTGCTTTTTGTACCCAATTATATGCTTTTAGCCACGCAAAAAAATCTTTTCCTTTGTTTGATATATCATTTTTATTAAATTGATTTATTATTTTTAAAGTTTCGTCATCAATAACATTAATATATTCAAGAGATATATTTATTAATTTTTTTGAAAGTATTTTTTTTTGAAAGTATAACTTCATATTTATAAATAGATTAAGTAAATAATCAATTAGATTAAGAATAGCTGATAGTCTTTTTGCCTTAGGGAAAAATGTTGGTATTACAAAAATTAAATTACTTCTTAAAACGGCTTTTATTCCAATATTTTCTTTTAAAGTTGTAAAGTACCCAGACTTATCATATACTCTTTTTGCACTTGGAGTAAACTGTGAAATACCAATTTGTCCATTGTTTTCTGAATACATTGTGTTTAAGATTTCTCTTCCAATTCCCGTACCTTTTGTCTTTGGGTGTACCCACCAAGTTGATAACCAACCAATTTTTTCTAATCTGTCTTCGATATTTATTTTATCAATGAAAAGTCCCATATAACCCACTAATTCGTTGTTTAAATAAGATAGTAACAAAACAATGTCATTATCTTCAAGATTTGGATTTTTATAATGTGCGTATAAACGATGCTTGCTAATAGATAAAAAGGAATGATTCCAAAACTTATTATTTGATAATAGTTCGGGAATATCTTTTTTATAAATTTTTTTTATTTCAATCATTTTCTTTTAATGTTGTATTTACCAATTAACTTGTTGAAATACTTATATAAGTTTTCAGTAACAATTTGTTTTTCTATTTGTTTTTTTGGGTTTTCTAGTGAAAATCTTTGTATTATTCTTTTATCAAAATCATTTTTTATACCCGAATTACCAAAAAGTTTAATGTTTTTATCGTATTCAAATAATTCATTTAATAATTTTCTTGAAATTGTTTTGTCAGAAAACGGGAAGGCAAAAAAAGAATAATTAACATTAAAATTTTCTTTAAGCCAATCTATAGAATTAATTATTTCTTTTTTCTGTTCATCGTAAGTTAATTGATTTAAAGGTGGATGTGTCATTGTATGGCCACCAAAATAAAAACCATCATTAATCATTTCTTGAATTTGTTCTTTTGTGATATAAAGTTGATGTTCTTTTAGGTGAGTTTTAATATCAAAATTTAAAAAATCTAAAATTTCATTTATTTTTTCTCTTTCAGTAAATTTGATGTTAATGAATTTTTGTTTAAATTCATCGGTAGTATTATAAGTAAAAGATAAGTTTTGACTTATTTTGTCTAATGTTGATTTCTCAAAATTATTATTTTTTAGATACGAAATTATAATACTAATATAGTGTTTGTATAAACCTTCGTTATTATTAACAAAATTTGGGTTAATAAAAAATATTGCCTTAAGGTTATTTTTTTTTAAAATTGGATAAAGAATAGTATAAATTTCTTGTAAACCATCATCAAATGAAAGCAAAAAATTATTTTTCAAATTTTTATTGTCTAATAAATCTTGAGGATTTATAGGTTTATAATTTGTAGTTAAAATATTTATATCATTTAAAAATTGCTTGCAATTTTTAAATTGATATAAGTTTTCAATATGTGCTACTTGATTATCTCTTACTATATGATAGTAAGGGAAAATGGATTGATTTTTAAAAAATTTTAAAAAATGCTTATTTGATATTTTGTATAATGTATCCTTAATTATTCCCATAATATTATCTTTTTAAAGAAAAATGTGATTTGAATTCTTTTTTATTACCATTACAATCTGTGTACATGAATTTAAACCAATAATCAGACGAAAATAAATCATTTGAATTAAATTTTCCATCCCAAGAATCTTGATTACTACTTATAACTTTTATCAATTTACCATGTCTATCAAAAATCGATACTTCAGAAAACTCATTTGGATTAAACCAATTTATTTTCCAATAATCGTTATATCCATCTTGATTTGGAGTAAAAAAATTAGAAAAAGTGAAATTCAAATTACAAATCGTACACGGTACTATTCTTGCCAAATATAATGAACCTTTTTTAATATAGGAATCAGGTTTTAATACAATCACATTACCTGCTTTCATTTTAATTTCATTATTTATGTCAGTAACTTCATAATTACCATCAGTTATAATAAAATTTTGTGCATTATATATATAATTATTTTTTACTTCATTACTTGACAACACAAAACTTTCATTACAATCAGAATTTTTTATTTGACAAAATGAAAGATTATAAAAAAATAGAAACATTATTGATAAACTACTTTTCATTTAATTTAAGTTTTTGAATTTCAGAATTTTGAGATTCTATTTTTTTATTCATTTCTATTAAATAAAGTGTTAATTCTTCTATCTTAAGAAGTAAAATTTTATTCATTTCGCCTAATTCAATTCCATTTTTTTCTACTTCTTTAGCACTTGGTACATCTTTAAGGTGTTTATTTTCTGAGATAAATTTTTCAACATTTTTTAGTGGTTCTAATTTGTATTCTTTATTAAATACAAAATCAGCCCATTCTGAGCTTAAAGCAACCCTAACTTCCTCAGTTAATATACCTCCTTTTGCAAATAAGCTATAAGAACTGACATTTACATCTCCAACTTGAGTCGGAAAAATATTGGTATTAATTCCAACTTTTCCATTGGTGAAAATATTATCATTAATAGAAGTAGCGAAAGTTCCATCTGGTTTGAGCCAATCATAATCGTTACTAGCTGTACCTGAAATTTCAGAAGGATTATATTCAAATACATTACCTGTATTATCAGTTCCAAGAATTTTAAATGGGTTGGTTGAGTCTGTTAAATTTTCAAATTTTAAAGTTCCATTAGTGTTTAAACTTGCAGTTGGATTGGTGACATTAATCCCTACTTTCCCATTAGTGTAAATATCATCATTAATAGAAGTAGCTATAGTTCCATCTGGTTTGA
>JAIFLT010000017.1 GCA_020048955.1 Flavobacterium sp. | reverse complement strand
TTAATGAATCTATCCATAGTTATCCCATTATTAAACGAACAAGAGTCGTTACCCGAATTACATTCATGGATTTTAAAAGTCATGAAAGAAAATAATTATTCCTACGAAATTCTTTTTATCGACGATGGAAGTACGGATGATTCTTGGAAAACCATTGAAAATTTATCTAAAGAAAATCCGTGTGTTAGGGGCATTCGTTTTCTTAGAAATTTTGGAAAATCGCAAGCGCTTCATGCTGGTTTTGCAAAAGCGCAAGGAGATGTTATAATCACTATGGATGCTGATTTGCAAGATAGTCCCGATGAAATTCCGGGATTATTCAAAATGGTAACGGAACAAAATTTTGACCTAGTTTCTGGTTGGAAAAAGAAACGCTACGACCATGTAGTAACTAAAAACTTGCCTTCTAAATTATTTAATTGGGCTGCTAGAAAAACATCTGGTGTTTACTTGAACGATTTTAACTGTGGCTTGAAGGCATACAAAAATATGGTTATTAAAAACATTGAAGTTTCTGGTGAAATGCACCGGTATATTCCTGTTTTAGCTAAAAATGCTGGCTTCGGAAAAATTGGCGAAAAAGTAGTCATTCATCAGGCTCGAAAATATGGCGAATCTAAATTTGGAATGAACCGTTTTATCAATGGCTTTTTAGATTTAATTACGATTTGGTTTTTATCAAGATATGGAAAACGCCCAATGCACTTGTTTGGTGCTGCAGGAGTAATCATGTTCATCATAGGATTTTTAGCCACTGGATTTATAATAGCGCTAAAGCTTATAAAATTATATTCTGGATTTGAAACCATTTTAGTAACCAACAATCCATTATTTTACATTGCATTAACCTCTATGGTCATTGGTTCACAATTTTTTTTAGCCGGATTTCTAGGAGAAATTATTCTTCGCACAAAAAACAATGAAGAACGATATAAAATTGCCTCTGAAGTTAATTTATAAATTGAAACCAACTATACGCCATGAAAAATTTAGAAATTATTACACAAAAAATACATGACATTAGAGGATTTAAAGTAATGCTCGATTTTGATTTGGCTCAATTGTATGATGTTGAGACTAGAGTATTAAAGCAAGCGGTAAGAAGAAACATAAATCGTTTTCCTGAAGATTTTATGTTTGAACTTTCAGAAAATGAAATGAATTCTTTAAGATCACAAATTGTGACCTTAAAGAAAGGACGAGGACAGCATACTAAATATAACCCTTTTGCCTTTACAGAACAAGGTGTTGCTATGCTTTCTAGTGTATTAAAAAGTGATAGAGCAATAGAAATTAACATTTCAATAATGCGAACGTTTGTTGCAATCCGACAGTTTGCATTGAATTATACTGAACTACAAAATAAAATTAATGAAATAGAAGGTCAATTGCCTGAAATATATAATGTTCTGAATTATTTGGTTGAAAAAGAAACTACTAAAACCGAAACAGAGCGAACCAAAATAGGTTTTAAAAAATAAGATTATGCACATAGAACAGAACATTTTAGACAAAGTAAACGAGTGGTTAACACCAACTTTTGACAACCAAACACAAGAAGCCATCAAAGAGATGATGACTTCTTCTCCTAAAGATTTAGAGGAAAGTTTTTTTAAAAATCTTGAATTTGGAACAGGAGGCATGCGAGGTGTTATGGGTGTTGGAACCAATAGAATCAATAAATATACGCTTGGAAAAAACACACAAGGTTTATCAAATTATATGATAAAATCCTTTCCTGGCGAACAATTAAAAGTAGCTATCGCTTATGATTGCCGACATAATAGTGCTACTTTAGCCAAAGTTGTTGCCGATGTTTTTTCGGCAAATGGAATTCACGTTTATCTTTTTTCGGATATGCGTCCAACTCCTGAATTATCTTTTGCTTTAAAATATTTGAATTGCCATGCAGGAATAGTTCTAACCGCTTCTCACAATCCGCCAGAGTATAACGGATATAAAGTATATTGGCAAGATGGCGGGCAGTTAGTTCCACCACAAGACAAAGAAATAATTGAAGTTATTGAAGCTTTGAATTATAGTGAAATTAAGTTTGAAGCTAACGAAAATCTTATTGAATATATTGATGTTGCGGTAGATGAAGCTTTCGCAAAATCTACTTTAGAAAATGCAAGTTTCAATACACCAACTTCGGCAAAAGAGCATTTGAAAATAGTTTACACCTCATTACACGGAACATCAATCAAAGCAATTCCGGGGGTTTTAGCAAAAGCAGGTTACACCGATGTAAATATTGTTGCCGAACAACAAATCCCAGATGGTGATTTCCCAACGGTAAAATCTCCAAATCCAGAAGAACCAGAAGCATTGACTCTGGCTTTGGCTTTGGCTGATAAAATTGGTGGCGATATTGTTATTGGTACCGATCCAGACTCAGACAGACTTGGAGTTGCAGTTCGAGATACGAATGGCAAAATGATACTGCTTAATGGAAATCAAACGATGGTTATAATGACCGCCTTCTTACTAGAACAATGGAAACGAGCTGGAAAAATTGATGGAAAACAATTTATTGGTTCCACAATTGTTTCAACTCCAATGATGTTAGCCTTGGCTTCTGGGTATGATGTTGAATGTAAAGTTGGATTAACTGGTTTTAAATGGATAGCCAAATTTATCAAAGATTTTCCAGAACTAACGTTTATTGGTGGAGGAGAAGAAAGTTTCGGATTCATGGTTGGCGACGCAGTTCGCGATAAAGATGCTGTAGGTGCTTGTTTACTAGTTTGCGAAATTGCTGCTCAAGCCAAAGCTGCTGGAAGTTCGTTATATAAAGAGTTATTAAATTTATACGTTGATTTTGGTTTTTACAAAGAACATTTAATTTCATTAACCAAAAAAGGAATTTCAGGAATGCAAGAAATTAATCAAATGATGATTGATTTACGTGAAAATCCGATGAGTGAAATTAATGGTCAGCGCGTAGTTTGCATTGAAGATTATGAAAATTCAACTTCCAAAAATAGGTTTACTCAAGAAATTGAATCGATTTCAATTCCACAATCGAATGTATTGATTTATTATTTAGAAGATGGCTCTAAAATTTGTGCTCGTCCGAGTGGAACAGAACCAAAAATAAAGTTCTACTTTAGCGTAAATACTCCTCTAGATTCTGTAGAAAACGCAAGAGAAGTAGAGAAACAATTGGACGAAAAAATCATAAACATAATAGCAGAAATGCAATTGCACTAATGGACGAAAATATAAAAAAAATCATTCCATTTATAAAACCTTATAAATTTCATGTTACCTGGAATGTGATTTATAATATTTTATACGCTTTATTTAGCACATTATCATTTGTAGCTTTGATACCAATGATGGATGTATTATTTAAAAATGAAAACAAGGTACTTGAAGAGCCTATTTATACAACTATTTGGGATATTGGAACTTATGGAAAAGATTATTTATACTTTCAAATTAATACTTTGTCTAAAAATGATGGTCCACAGTTTGCTTTAATATTGGTTGTAAGTCTAGTAATTATAACATTTTTGTTTAAAAACTTATTCAATTATTTGGCTTCAAATCATTTAATGCATTTAAAAAATGGAGTGTTAAAAGATTTAAGAACAACCATGTATGACAAAATTATTGAACTTCCAGTTTCTTATTATTCTGAAAAAAGAAGAGGTGATATAATGGCAAGAATGTTAGGAGATGTAAATGAAGTACAAAACTCATTTTTCTCGATTCTAGAGTTAATAGTAAAAGAACCCATGACAATTATTTTTACTATTGTAACTATGTTTGCAATTAGTGTAAAACTAACACTTTTTGTGTTCCTATTCATCCCTATTTCTGGATTTATTATTTCAAAAATAGGCAAATCATTAAAGGCAAAATCAGAGAGAGCTCAATTTGAAGGTGGCTATTTGATATCTATTGTAGAAGAAAGTCTTTCGGGTTTGAAAGTTGTAAAAAGCTATAATGCAGAAAATAATTTTAAGCAAAAATTCAATAGTTCGGTTACAAGATTATTAAAATTATCTAACAGTATTGGTAGAAAAAATAATTTGGCATCACCATTTAGTGAGTTTATGGGAATTATTGTAATTGCGGTTTTGCTTTGGTTTGGCGGAAATATGGTTTTGGTAGATAAACTTCCCAATGGAAAAGCAGTATTAGAAGGCGCTCAATTTCTAGTATATATGGGCTTAGCCTACAATATACTTACTCCAGCAAAATCAATTTCTAAAGCAAGTTATTCAGTAAAAAGCGGTTTAGCTGCTGCTCAGAGAGTATTTGAAGTTTTGGAAGTTGAAAATGAAATCACTGATAAACCTAATGCAATTGTAAAAGAATCATTTGAAAAAAATATCACGATAGAAAATATCAACTTTAGATATGAAGATGAAAATGTTCTGAAGAATTTCTCATTGGAAGTTCCGAAAGGAAAAACTGTTGCATTAGTAGGACAATCAGGAAGCGGAAAAAGTACCATAGCCAACTTATTGACTCGTTTTTATGATGTTCAAGAAGGAAGTATAAAAATTGACGGAACTGACATCAAAGATATAACTATGAATTCATTGCGTCACCTTTTAGGATTGGTAACTCAAGATTCTATTCTTTTTAATGATACCATAAAAAACAATATACTTATAGGGAAACAAGAAGCCTCCGATGAAGAAATTATTGAAGCATTGAAAGTTGCCAATGCTTATGAATTTGTAAAAGATTTACCTAACGGAATTAACACAAATATAGGCGATGCCGGAAACAAACTTTCGGGCGGTCAAAAACAACGTTTGAACATTGCTAGAGCCGTGTTGAAAAATCCCCCAATTATGATTTTGGATGAAGCAACCTCAGCATTAGATACCGAAAGTGAAAAATTTGTTCAAGTTGCCTTAGAAAATATGATGCAAAATAGAACTTCTATTGTAATAGCACACCGACTTTCAACCATTCAAAAAGCAGATAAAATTGTGGTGATGAATAAAGGACAAATTGTAGAACAAGGAACCCATGACGAACTTTTAGCTTTGAGCGGCAATTATTCTAAATTGGTGCTGATGCAAAGTTTTGAGTAGGGAGATGGAAGATGGAAGATGGAAGATGGAGGTTAGAAGCTAAATAATTAATCCATTACATTTTATGAAATCGCCATTAACAACAAGTTTGCGCAAGCAATTGAAAATGCTTCGCCAGTTCGAGCAAGCTCTCGGGTCATCGAACTCTGATGAAAAACAAAAACAATTGTGAGATAAACACCTATAAATAAAAAGGCGATACCATATGTTACCGCTGAAAAATAAAATTTAAACATATGAAAAGAGAATATTTTACTGGTTTATTTCTTGTAATTTTTGTTTCAGTTATTATCCTATTATCCTACACTATTGACAAACAGTTAGTTGAAAAATATCTTCTAAAATTTGTAGTAGTTTGGCTTCTTCTTGCTATTTATGTTGGACAATATTCGATGAAATTTCCGAAACGTTTTTAAATGTATTTCAATAATCCAAATATCACGCTACCAGAACATCCAGATACGATTGTATGGAAATACTTGGATTTATCTAAATTTTTAGATTTACTGATTTCTAAAAAACTCTTCATGTCGCGTTCCGATAAATTTGAAGATCAATATGAAGGAACATTCTCTGAACCAACCTTTGAAGAAATTAAAAAATTGTCTGCCAATAATCCTGAATTTCTTGATTACTATAAATCGCACAGAGAAAAAGTTGTAGTAAGTAGTTGGCATATTAACGAATATGAATCGTTTGCGATGTGGCAAATTTTCACACAAAACAGTGAAGGTTTAGCCATTCAATCCACAATTGGAAGACTCCAAAAAGCTTTAGAAGCTGAAAAAGATTTCAAGCAATACATTGGTGAGGTAAATTATATCGATTACAAAAAAGAATATATTCCGTTTGACGATATGTTTTTCCCATTCTTGTTTAAACGAAAAAGCTTTCAGTATGAACGCGAAGTTCGTATTATCGCCGATTTATCGGAACAAAAAATTAAAATCAATGATGGTTTAAAAATTGAAGTAGATATTAATCAACTGATTGAAAAAATTTACATTCATCCAAAATCGGAAAATTGGTATAAAAAATTGGTAATAGAATTAGTTGATAAACTTGGCTTTGACTTTGAAATTGAAAAATCTGATTTAGAAAGTGATATTTTGATATAGAATTCTAAACATATTTTTCTTTATTTGAATTTATTTATTTTGCTGTATTAATTTTTCAAGTAGTTCAATACGATTAATCATATTTTCTAATATGCCTTCTGGCATATTATTATTTAAAACTTCAATTTTACCAACAACTATATTATTGTTTTCATTATTTTTAAAAACATACTTTTCTTTATCTTTTTCAATAAAAAACTCAAAGCCAACTTCAAAAACTTCACATACTTTTTGCATGACTAAAAAATCAGGAATAGTTTTATTTGCCTCAAAATTTGAGATAGAAGTTTGCGCTACATTTAATTTGTGTGCCAATTCCTCTTGACTCCATTTATTCTGTAATCTTAATTTTCTTAATTTTGTTCCTACACTCATTTTTTTAGCATTTTATTGTTCAAAAATAACAATAATTTGTTTATTTTTATCAAAATTGTAATAGTTTTGTTTACGCAAGAAAAGTAGTTTAGCAACAGGAAACATAATTTAATTAAAAATTTAAGATAAAATTTTATTTATTTATTATGTTTTAGTTGGTTTATAATTTTTGAAAAAATGCTAAACAGACGACTTGCTTGAAGATACAATAGAATTCATTCATGGAAATACGAAAAGTTAACAAAAAACAAAAAGGAAAACCAAGTGGCGGTGCATCAACTAACCTTTAACAAAATACCTTAAAGACATCGTCATGCAAAACGTTTTGCTTAACAAAAAAAAAGGGAGTATACTTGATTATGAAAAATATTAAAAACTATTCGTTTATTTTTATTTTGTTCATTCTATTTGGATGTGAACAAGCTGAAGACATTGATAATAATTCAGCTAACAGTAGTATTGCAAAAATAGCTGAAAATTATGGTTATAAAGTTGAAAAGAGTTCAATGGAAAAACCATATTATAACGTAAAATCAATTCATGAATTAGAAAGTATTCTTGAGAAATCTAAAGTTCATAATAAAAAAACACACCTAAAATCAATTCCAAATAACACATTATTTTTAGATAAAACAAATGAAGAGATTAATCTAATTATAGATATAGAATATAATAGAATTAAAAAAAAAGATAATTCAATAAACGGAAATGAATTTAGTCAAATTTCATATAGAGACGGTGAAGGCGACCCTCCTTATTCACATTCATCAACTTTTTATTTTGATAATACATTTCCCTTTGCAAATGTTTATATTACAATAAACTATAATACAGATTCAAATGGTAACATTACTTCTGCTCAAGTAATTTCAGGTTCTTGGGGATTTAATGTTTTTAGTGGGTATGAACAGAACAATGTAAATATGCATTTTCAAGGTGGTAGTTTAGCTTTTCAAGTACAAGGTCAAATTTTAGGCGGACTAACCTTTGGTGGACAATCAATTTCAGGTGGACACGCATTTACGTGGACAGGTTTTATACAAACTAATCCAAATGGTGGTTCTGCTGGTGGATTTTGCAAACAAACACCAAATGACCAAACAACTGAGGCAGATAATTAATAAAAAATAATAAAGAAAATGGTAATAAAGTCAACAAAAGTTCAGCTATATTTAAGATATCTAGCAGTTTTATCTCTAGTATTCTCCATAATATTTAAATTATTAAAATTCAATAATAATGTTACTGATTTTTTTATCTACACAAGTGTGATTTCATTTGCGGTTTCTTTATTAATAGGCATTGTTAGATTTTTACTAAAGAATTATCTAAAATAATAGTTAAAAAAATCTTATAATAATCAAAATAGATTTCAGGAATCAGTTTTCTGAAAATTGTTTTGTACAAGAGTCTTTTTACTATATCTAAAATAGAGACTATTCATATCTTTTGGATTGTCTCTATTCTTTTAAAATTGATTATTTAGTCAATCCTTTCTTTAAATTGTGATTCTAAATGTTCTCTAAATTAATTTATTTATGAAAATAGTTTATATCATTTTATTCTTCGTGATTTATCACTTTGTATTTAATTTTTTATTTAAGATTCTTAATAATTCAAAAGGAATACGTTACTTAAAAAAAATATCAACCTTTTCGGTTCTATTTCTTGGTTTTCTATTACCTGTATTACTATTGTTATCGATATTTGGTTTTGACAATTATAAAAATTTACTTTTTTTAACAATACCACCAATTATGTATACAAAATATTTTTTTAATTATAAAATTCTAAAAAAGTCACTCTAGTTATTAATTTGGCAAATTAATAGGGTATTTGTTTTGATTTTTTTTATAATTTTACTCAACTAAGTAATATTTATTTACTAAATTTTATCATGATATATCTAATTGTAAAAATAGTTGTTACTACAATAACTGTTATAATGAGTTGTTTGTTCTAAATTTAGTTACTAAATAATTGGATATTTTATAAACAAGTTTTATTTTTGAATAAAATAAAAACTTTTCGATGCACCATCACCTTTGTAAAAACTGCGAACATACTTTTGAAGGAAACTTCTGTTCTAATTGTGGACAAAAAACAAATACTGTTAGATTAAATTGGCATTTTGTTAAAGAAGAATTGCAATATACTTTTCTTCACATAAACAAAGGTTTTTTATTTAGTATAAAACAATTGCTAACGCGTCCTGGTGACACTGTTAGAGAATTTCTTGAAGGAAAAAGAATAAAACACTACAAACCTATATTATTGGTATTTGTACTTGCAGGTTTAAACGGACTTCTTTCGCAACAAATTGATTATAAAGGATTTATGCCTGAATCTGGCAATAATGTAGTTGCTAAAGAAATGCCAAAAATGATGAATTGGCTTTTTAGTCATTATGCTCTAGTTGAGCTAGCATTACTTCCATTATTTTCTTTATGTTCGTGGTTGGCTTTTAAAAAGTATGGATACAATTATATAGAAAATATAATAATTAATTGTTTTGCTTCTGCACAACGATTAATAATAGGATTACTTACTTTGCCTATTCTCTTTTTAGTAGATTCTGAATACTTAATGGCTGTCACAAGTTTAATTTCTTTACCAGTTTATGGAGTAACTATTTGGTTATACTTGCAATTATATAAAAAACATGTTATTGGTGATGTGATTATAAGAACACTTTTATTTGGTTTTTTGGCAACAATTGCCTTCTTTTCAATGATACTAATTTCAGAAGGAATTTACTTTTTTTATCTGTATAAAACAGATCAGTTGAAACTTAATTAATGATTGAATATTCAACCACTTTCAATTCTTTTGAAATTAAATCCACATATTGATAATGTACTTTATCGTCTTTATCAAAGGCACCATTTTTATTGATGTCTTCTATGGTTCTAAAGTATAATCTGTTTTGTGAATCGATGACATTCCAATCTATAAACTCATGAAATTCAACTGAAAGTTTTTTAAAATTACTTCCATCGATAGCACTTATGTATAAATCTTTAATATCATTACTATCTAGTTTTCCGTCTTTATTAGAATCCATATCTTCAAGAACATAAACTAAAAATTGCTTTTTTGTTTTATCAGCAATCGATTTCAAATAAGTTACGCGTTCTATTAAAACAGGTTTGTCGGTTAAAACTTTTAATGAATCGGAACCAATTTGTTGGAACTTCATATTGCTTAAATAACCTGTAATTTCGTATTCATTAGAATTAGAAACCACAAAACTTTCTCTTTCTGAACTAGAATATTTTGTTTTAGACCTTCCGCTGGCAACAGTAAACTCACCAATTGGAAACAACAAAACCGAAGTTCCTTCCATTTGAATTGGTAAATCAGCTACTACTATTTTAGAAGTATCCATCTTTATCTCGGAACGCTCTTTAGAAGTATTTTCGTAAATTACTTTAGGCTTTTCTGTTTCTTCTTTACAACCTACTAAAAGCAGGATAAATGCAAGAACACAATATTTTGAGAAATTTTTCATTTAAACAATATTTAATCTTTATCAAAGATATGATTTTTGATTGTATTTTCTATTTCTATTGAATTTTAGTAGAACAAAAATATTTAGAATTATGATTCCTATAAAGGCAACAAATAAATACCACACTTTTTTATAAAATGAAATCAATAATTCATTTTTCTGTTTTTCTTTTTCTTCTGCTTCTATCTTTAAAGTTTCTAAATGAGTGTAGTAACTTGTACCACATCTAAATCCTGAATAAGTTGATTTAACTTTTTCCCTATTAATATTTCCTAAAACATACAAATCGTCATCAATTTGATAATAAGTGTTAGTTTTTTCGATAGCTTGAATATCTAATACTCTTATAAAAACTTCATAATTCATTTGTTTTCCAAAATGAACTTTAATCCCATTTATTGAATCGTTGGATTGGTGCAATTTTCTTATAGCCAATTGAAAACTATCTAACTTATTTTGCTCCTTTTCAATTGAAGAATTAAATTCATAAGTAATATTATTTCTTAAAATAAGTTTTGGTTTTTCTTTGATTATTTTTTTGGAATACTCTTCATCAATACCATAATCAAAAGATTTATATTCTTTCATATAACCATTAGAAAAAATAAACCAAAAACAAAGTAATGGCAAAACCACCAAAGAAATCATTCCTGGAACATAAAAAATCTTTCTATGTTTCTTGAAACTCATTTACAATCTTGCAGTCAACTTCACATTAAAAACTCTCGTGGTCATATAATTTGGGATTCCGTATTGATTTTTGGTATAAGCATCACGAACCCAAGTGTTGGTTATCGCGTTTTGATTATTAAACAAATTAAATGCTTCTACTCCCAATGATAATTCTTTAAATTTTTTCAACCAATGTCCGTCTGGTTTTAACTCATTTTTTTCGGTAAACGAATAGAAAAATCCAACGTCGGCTCTTCGGTAATCTCTCAAACGACTTTGATATTGATATACATCGGCATAAGATGGCGAACCACCTGGAAGCCCCGTATTGTAGACCAAATTCAAATACAATTTTACGTTAGGAATGTTTGGCATATAATCTTGAAATAAAATACCAAATTTTAAACGTTGATCTGTCGGACGAGCAATATTTCCTTTATTGTCTTGATTTTCTTCTGTTTTTAAATAGCCAAAACTAAACCACGATTCTGTTCCTGATACAAACTCACCATTTAATCTACAATCAAATCCATAAGCATAAGCCGTTGCATCATTATTGGCTCTATAACGAATTCTCACATTTTCTAAAGTGTACGTATTAACATCGTTCATAGTTTTATAAAATGCTTCTGAAACCAATTTGAATTTACGATTCCACATTTTGAAATTGTAGTCATTGCCTACTACAAAATGAATTGATTTTTGTGCTTTTACGTCTGATTGAACGGCTCCATTTTGGTCACGCAATTCTCTATAAAATGGCGGTTGATAGTAAAATCCTGTTGAGAGGCGAAAAATCATATCCCTTTCCCAATCGGGTTTGAGCGAAATTTGGGCTCTCGGACTAAAAACGGTTTGACTTGAAGAAGCAATATTATCGCCAGAAACCATCCAATTGTGAGCTCTAACACCAGCGTTTAAAAACAATTGACTATTTCCTAAAGTAGTTTTGGTGTTCCATTGTGCAAATGCTGAAATTCTATCAATGTTTACAAAATTTAGCGCTCTTACATTCTGAAAAGGCACTAACGGACCTACATAAGGATTGTAAGGTTGATCATTAGGAATATCTATAATTGGTGGATTTATAGAAAATCCAGCCGAATCGATAACTTCCCATTCTACTATTCTATCGCGAATACTTTCGTGCGTATATTTTACGCCCCAATCTATTTGGAATTTCTTTTTTACGTTGTGACTTCCTTTTACTTCGGCGTTAATTATAAGTGCATCCAAATCGTTTCTGGCATGATTCAATTGCGAACCAACCGCACGATTATATGTTACATCACCAAAAGTTTCAGAACCAATATTGCTATCCACTTCTCCTAAAAAGTAAGCAGCATCAATGTCATAATATTCCTGTTCTAAAGTATGATAGGCAGAAGCTATAAATTTATAGGTATTGTCTTCATTCGATTTAAAAGTAGATTTTAAAGCGCCAAAATAGGTTTGGTATTGATCTTCTTCTTGACCTTCATAAAAAACTTGTAGTGCAATCGGTTCACTCAAAGTTCCAAAATTGGTTTGACGTGTTAAAGGCTGGTAACTGTATTTATTTTGAGCAATATTTCCTAAGAAACTCCATTGCCATTTTGCAGAAGCATCATAATTGACAACAGTTTGCACATCGGCAAAAGTAGGTCTAAAATTACTTTCAGTTTCTTGACTGTTAACCAAAAGCGAGTTGTCTCTATAACGAATGCCGGTCATGGCGCTCCATTTTTTATTTTTAGAAACACCCTCAGCCGAAATACTTCCACCAAGGAAACTTGCTTCTAGTGACGCGCCAAATTTTGTAGGTTTTCTGTAAGTGATGTCTAAAACAGAAGACATTTTGTCTCCAAATTTAGCTTGAAATCCACCAGCTGAAAATTCTATATTTTGAATTAAATCAGTATTAGTAAAACTCAATCCTTCTTGCTGACCAGAGCGCACCAAAAACGGACGATAAATTTCTACTTCATTTACATAAACTAGGTTTTCGTCATAATTTCCGCCTCTTACAGAATAGGCAGAACTTAATTCGGTATTGGAATTTACACCTTGCAAGGTTTTAATCACACTTTCTATTCCACCAGACAAACTTGGATTTTTTCTTATAACTTCGGGTTCAATGCTAATAATTCCTTGAGCTCTTCCTCTATTGTTTTTTATAATAACTTCGTCCAATTGCGCATTTTTAGCACTCATAACCGGATTGTACTCAACAATATCATTTGTTTTTAATTGAAAAGATGCCGTAATATTTTTTAGAGAAACATGCGTGTAAACCAATACAACTTTTTGGTTTGCCGGAACCGTTATTACATAAAAACCCGTTTTATTAGTTACTGCAGTAGTATTGATACAAGTAACATTAACACCTTCAACAGGATTATTATTTTCATCTAAAACTACTCCAGTTACTTTAGCCGTTTGACCCAAAGACACGATAGAAAATAGAAAAAAAACTAAGTATAAAAATTTATTTATTGCTTTCAAGTGATATTATTTTTTTTGACTTCTGTTAAACTGAGTTTCAAAGATAGTAGAATTTCCAACATTATCGGTAACTACAACTTTCAATTTATTGGCACCTTCTACTAATAAATCGTCATTAAAAACGTGAGTCAGTCGTTTTAATTTTGATTCATATTCAAATAATACCCAATTATCATTGATGTAACCATGGTAAGATTTAACCCCAGATAAATCATCAGAAATTGTTACGTTAATACTTTTTTGAGCGTTAATCCATTTACCCTCAATACTTTTAGCAATACTAATTTTTGGAGCCGTGGTATCTTTTGCTAATGTAAATTGTCCTAAATTTCTTGCCTTACAAGTAAACGTATTATCTATTAGTTTTGTTGCAATGTAGGTTAATTTATTTCCGTTAACCGAAGCAATAAACATTTTTTTCTTGTCTTCCTCAGATGATTTTGTGTCTTCTACAGAAATTGTAAAGTTGGAATGTACCGGAACGGAATCATCGTGAAGAAAAAGCGAATTATTTCTTACATCAAAATTAAGATAGAAATCATCGTAGAAGGTATTGGAAGGAAAATAAACTGAAAAATTATCTTTTTCAAAATTAGATTCTACTTTAGATTTTACCAAATACTTAGTTACTTTAACCTCTTCTTTAATAAGTGCTGGCTTTGCAGAATATTTTACAGGAATGGAGATTATTGTTTTGTTATTAAAAAAATCGGACACTTCTATACGCTGAATGTCTGAAGTATTTGGAGATACATTTATAATCCCATTTTCATAATTTTGATAAATATTTCTCCATGGATATGGATTTTTCATGAAAAGCTTTTGCACCCTTTGATGCGTCTTTTTATATCTCGAATAATCTATAAATGCGTTTATATATCGAGCTTCATCAAAAACCATAATATCAAATTCGTATCCAAAAACAACCCTCCCATTAGAAATTAATTGTGTTTTGTAAACCCCATTAGAATTGTATGAAACATTATCATTGTCTGAGGCACTAATTCCGAAACCAATTCTACCATTGGCAAAAACTTGTTGCGATAAATAAGTGCCATCTTGCTGCAAAGATAAATTTAAAATTACAGGTCTTTTAGATTCATTAACAACAGAAGTATTGTCAATTGGATAAACCAAAAGACTTGAAACTATTGGATTTTTTTTATCTAAAATTTGTATTCCAAAAAATAACGGATTAATAATGTTCTCTGTTTTATTATCTCTAAACTCAAAATGCAAATGTGGTCCTTCAGAGCCTCCTGTGTTTCCTGAAAGTGCAATGATGTCACTTTTATTTACCATTAGTTCGCCTGGTTTAAAAAAAGCTTCAATTTCATAACTCTTTTCAGCATATTGCAAAGCTATTATTTTATCTTGAATAGGTCCCACTGCTTTTTGCAAATGACCATAAACAGAGGTATATCCGTTGGCATGGGTGATATAAATTGCTTTACCATAACCACCTGTTGAAACTTTAATTCTAGAAACATAGCCATCGGCAACAGCATATACATTCAAACCTTCTTTCTGATTGGTTTTAAAATCAAATCCAGCATGAAAATGATTGGGACGTAACTCACCAAAATTACCAGATAATTGCAAAGGAATATCTAAAGGTGATCTAAAATAATCTTTAGGATACTCATTTTGAGCATATGAAAAAATTGAAAACAACAAAATCAAAGAGATATATTTCATTCTATATGGGTTTTTGGCTAAAATATAAAAAAATTTATAAAAACAAAAAAAATACTACAAACAGAATTATAACTAACTATTTTACAAAATATTAGAAGTTAATAAAAAAATAAATTTAATTTTTAACGAAAAATATTGCTTTAATAGATTAGGAATTATAAATTTGTAAGATTAAGTAATGAATAGAGTTGTAGATGAGTGAAATTGCAGAAATAATTGAAACTCTTGAGATTAAAATTCAAAAATTGTTTATAAAGATGAACGATTTAGAAGAAAGAAATCAGGCGTTGCAACAAGAAATAAAGATTTCTATACAATCACATCAAAATCAAACTTTGGCGTATGAGGCGTTAAAAAAAGATTTTGAAACATTAAAAATAACCAATTCATTGCTAGGCAGTGAAGATTATAAAAGAGATACGAAGCTTAAAATAAATTCATTAATTCGCGAAATTGATTATTGTATAGCACAACTTGCAGATTGAAACTATGGATGAGAAGCTTAAAATTAAAATATCAATTGCAGACAGAGTTTATCCGTTAACGGTAAACATGCAGCAAGAAGAAGCTATGAGAAGCGCTTCTAAAAAGATAGATTTAATGATAAAGCAATTTGAGGAGAATTATGCTGTAAGAGACAAACAAGATGTTTTAGCCATGTGTGCCTTGCAATTTGCATCGCAATTAGAGCAGAAAAAAGTGGATAATGCTATTGACGGAACAGAATCAATAGAACATTTAACAAAAATAAATAGCCTTTTAGACGACTATCTCAATAAATAATAAGTTACAAGAAAAAACGTTCTTTAAAATAAACTAAAAATACTGCCTACATTAGTTCATTTTTGGTAAACTCAACACTAACAAATTAAAATGAGTAAATCGTTGCTACTAAAGTAAGCCCATTAAGTTGGGAAACTTGAACAGTGAGTTAACTCAAAACTTGTCCTTACGAGTTTATACAAGCAATTAATGTAGGTTTTTTTTATATATAAATTTTTTACACAACCATGAACATAGTATTTATAATTATCGGCGTAATCGTTGGATTAGCTGGAGGTTTTGCAATAGCTAAAATGCTCGAAAAAAGCAATGTTTCTAACCTTATAAAAAACGCAAAAAAAGAAGCTTCTTCAATATTGAAAGATGCAAATTTGGAGGCAGAAAACATCAAGAAAGATAAGTTATTACAAGCAAAAGAGAAATTTCTTGAATTAAAATCGGAACACGAAAAGGAGATTTTATCGAAAGATAAAAAAATGGCAGAAGTTGAAAAGAGAATTCGCGATAAAGAATCGCAAGTTTCAAGTGAATTAGCTAAAGCTAAGAAAATAAACGATGATTTTGAAGCTAAAACCTTAGAATATACTTCTAAACTCGAAATGCTTGATAAAAAGCATCAAGAAGTAGAAAAAATGCACAAAAGTCAAGTAGAACAACTGGAAGTAATTTCGGGGCTTTCGGCAGAAGATGCCAAAGAACAATTAGTAGAAAGCTTGAAAGCTGAAGCTAAAACTAAAGCCATGGCTCACATACAAGAAACTATTGAAGAAGCCAAACTTACAGCAGCACAAGAAGCCAAAAAAGTAATCATCAACACCATTCAACGTGTTGGAACAGAAGAAGCGGTAGAAAATTGCGTTTCTGTTTTCAATATAGAATCTGACGATGTGAAAGGACGAATTATTGGTCGTGAAGGTAGAAATATTAGAGCACTAGAAGCTGCCACGGGTGTAGAAATTATTGTTGATGATACGCCAGAAGCCATCATTCTGTCTTGTTTTGATCCTGTTAGAAGAGAAATTGCTCGTTTATCGTTACATAAACTTGTTACTGACGGACGTATTCACCCAGCAAGAATTGAAGAAGTTGTAGCCAAAACAACTAAGCAAATTGATGATGAAATTATTGAAGTTGGAAAACGCACCGTTATCGACCTAGGAATTCATGGGCTACATCCAGAGTTGATTAAGATTGTTGGTAGAATGAAATACCGCTCTTCTTATGGTCAAAATTTATTACAACACTCAAGAGAAGTTGCCAAACTGTGTGGTATCATGGCAGCAGAATTGGGATTGAATGTGAAATTAGCCAAACGTGCTGGTTTGCTTCATGATATAGGCAAAGTTCCCGATGCAGAAAGCGATTTGCCTCACGCTTTACTTGGAATGCAATGGGCAGAAAAATTTGGCGAAAAAGAAGAGGTTTGCAACGCTATTGGGGCACACCACGATGAGATTGAAATGAAATATTTAATTTCGCCAATCATTCAGGTTTGTGATGCTATATCTGGTGCAAGACCTGGCGCACGTCGTCAAGTATTAGATTCTTATATTCAACGTTTAAAAGACTTAGAAGAAATTGCCTTTGCATTTAATGGTGTCAAAAATGCCTTCGCTATTCAAGCCGGACGTGAACTTCGTGTCATTGTAGAAAGTGAAAAAGTTAGTGATGATATGGCATCGAATTTATCATTTGAAATATCGCAAAAAATTCAAACAGAAATGACCTATCCTGGTCAAGTGAAAATTACCGTAATTAGAGAAACGCGCGCTGTTAATATTGCTAAGTAAATATTTTAAATTCCAATAAAATAAATTCCAAATTCCAAATTCCAATAAAGTAAATTCCAAATTCCAATAACTTATAATTGGGATTTGGAATTTATTTTATTGTTTTAATTTATTTTAACTAAATTTGTTTAAAATTCAAAATCATGGGAGCACCTGAAATAAAGTATTTTACTGAAAAAGAATATTTAGAAATTGAAAGATCAGCATTAGATAAACACGAATTTTACAAAGGTGAAATTTTTGCAATGAGTGGTGCGTCAATACCCCATAATATTATTGCAATGAATTGCTATATAGATTTAGGCACAAAACTTAAAGGTAAAAATTGTAATCCTTTTGGTAGTGATTTAAGAATTCATATTCCTAAAAACACATTATATACTTATCCAGATATTAGTATTATTTGTGGCGATATAGAAACAACCGATGACAAGTTTGATACTGTAACAAACCCTTCTGTAATCATTGAAATACTATCTGAATCGACCAAAAATTATGATAAAGGTGGAAAATTTACGCTATATCGTGAAATTGAATCTTTAAAAGAATATATTTTGATAGATTCAGAAGCTGTAATGGTCGAAAAATTCATTAAAAATGTAGATAATAGTTGGCAACTTACCGAATATAAAAAATTGGAAGACTTTTTTACCATTGATACAGTTGCAATCAAAATGGAACTTACAACTATATATGCTGGTGTAAAGCTAATTGTTGATTAATGTTTTTGCAATTATTCGGTCAATAATTTTTGCCTCGATTTACACCAAATTCAAAAATTCTTAATGTAGTTATACCCTAAATTTTTGGACTATTTTATAAATAGTAATGGTAGTACTTGTTTTTCTATCTATAAAACGGAACTCCTATTTTCTAGGATGAAAGCTATTCATAATTTGAGTTAAATGCTTCCTGTCTAAATGCACATAAATTTCTGTGGTGGTAATCGATTCGTGACCAAGCATTAGCTGAATGGCACGCAAATCGGCACCATTTTCAAGTAAATGGGTGGCAAAAGAATGCCTAAAAGTATGTGGACTTATCGATTTATTTAGATCTATCTTGACGGCTAAATCTTTAATAATAGTAAAAACCATAGCTCTTGTAAGCTGTCTGCCTCTTCTATTAAGAAACAAAGTATCTTCATGTCCTTTATTGATGGGAAGATAATTTCTTACAAGGTCTTTGTATAGCAAAATAAACTTTTGTGTAACAGCACTAATGGGCACAAACCGTTGTTTATTTCCTTTACCCGTAATTTTAATAAAACCTTCCTCAAAAAATAAATCTGAAATTTTTAGATTGACCAATTCGGAAACTCGCAAACCACAACCATAGAGCGTTTCTAACATGGCTCTGTTTCTTTCGCCTTCTGTTTTAGACAAATCAATTGCATCAATCAATGCATCAATGTCTTGAATAGATAAAGTATCTGGAAGTTTTCTACCTAATCTAGGTGCTTCAATCAGTTCCATAGGACTATCTGTGCGGTAATCTTCAAAAATAAGATAGGAAAAGAAACTTTTTAAACCCGAAATTATTCTGGCTTGCGAACGCGCATTAACCTCTTTAGAAACCGAATATATAAATTGCTGAATAGTTTCTTCAGCTATTTTTACAGGCGAAACATCAATTGCATTTTGTTCTAAAAAAAGAAAAAGTCGTTCTATATCAAAAGTATAATTGTCAATAGTGTTTTTTGACAATCCTCTTTCAATTTTTAAATACGATTGATAACTTTTAATAAAGGTTTTCCAATTCATTATTCAAATATAGTAATCCTATTTTATCAAAACGAATTAATCATTTTTGAAAACTAAAAAAGACTCTGAAATAAATTCAGAGTAAAAAAAAAACCTCTCAATTTGAGAGGCTATATATCTATATGTTGAATAATTATTTAAATTTATATCCTAAAGAAAAAGAAAAAACTCTATTTTTTAACATTGAATCATCATCCGAACTTATATCTAGAGCATTTGTCAAACCTAGATTATATCTTGCAGAAATAACAACACTATCAGAAATATCATATCCTAAACCAAGGTTAACACCAAAATCAACACTTTTCATGAATTCTTTAAAATCTTGTTCTATTTTTATAGGTTGTCCAACAACACTAGTTTCAAGTGTTGCACTAGTCAAAAAACCAATTTGCGGACCAGCTTCAAGATAAAACTTATTATTTGGATAATGTTTAAACATTAAAGGAACATTGATATACGAAAATTTCAAAGTATTGTTTGTTTTAAAAATACCATCTCCTGTGTCTACCACTTCATCAAATTTCATACCTTGTAGAGAATATAGTAACTCTGGTTGAAAAGAAAACTTATTATTGATTTTTACTTCCAGAAGCAAACCTACATTTAGACCAATCAAAGTCTTTCCATTTGGAGAATCCTCTCCTGATGTAATTGCGTTGGCAATATTTAAACCTCCTTTTAAACCAAATTTAGGTTTAGTTTTCGATTTGGTAACTTCTTGCGCAAAATTCAAGTTAAAAGCTAATAATGCAAATGATAGGATAATTAATTTCTTCATAATTTTTTTGTTTAAATTTCGTACAAAAGTAAACAAAAAAATGCAAAATAAAAAAAACCTCACCGAAGTGAGGTTTTATATAATTTAATCTAAAATTTAGATTAGAATTTGTAGTTAACTCCGAAAGAAACTGCTCTCCAGTCACCTCCGAAAGAAAAATTGTTAGTTTTTTCAGCACCACCTCCACCATTATCGTTAGTTGAGTAACCTAAAACAGCTACACCAGCTTCAATAGAAAAGTTAGAAGATACGAAATAGTTTAAACCAGCTCCTAAACCAAAACCAATTTCTTTAGTTTCAAAAGAAGTCATGTAAGCATTACCTGTTTCAATGTCAAATTCTTCATCATTAGAAGTATAGTCTAAACCTAATTCAGCAAATAAAGAGAATTTGCTAGCAGGAGTAAAATAGTAACGACCAAAAGCACCGAATGATGTACCAGAGTTAGTTGCATCATCATTTCCATCGTCAAGTTTAAGTGAACTAAAACCTAAAGAAGCTCCAACAGCAATGTTTTCTGTTACAAAAAATCCAACTTTTGGTGCAATTTCAAAAGCGTTAACTTTAAAATCACCAGTTTTTGAAGAACCAAGTGTTAATGCACCTGAAACAAATACATCTCCTTTAGAGAAACCTTCAGAAGATTCTTTTTTGTCTTGAGCGTTAGCAAATCCGAAAGCGAATATTGCAGCTACTGTTAAAATAATTTTTTTCATGTTTTATTTTGTTTAAAATTTGGTGCAAAGGTAAATAAATAAAATATAAAAACAAAAAAATATTAAACAAAAATATTAAACAAAAAAAAACCTCTCAAATAGAGAGGTTAAAATAAATATTTTATACTAAATATTAGAATTTGTATCCAACACCAACAAAAACTCCATTTAATTTAAGTGAATTATCGCTATCGCCACCTTCTAATAAATTAGCTAAACCTAAATCATATCTTGCTTCAATCATAAATTGCTCATTAATATCATAAGAAGCACCTAAATCAAAACCGTAGTTTAATGATTTAATTCCATCAGCAGTATCCATGATAAAAGCTAAAGATGGACCAGCTAAAACATTAAAACTTTTTGCAACATTAAATTTTGCTAAAATTGGAATACTAATTTGATCTAAATCTTCAATAGAAACATACAATAATTCAGGTTGAACGTGAAATTTATCAGATATTGCAATATCAGCAAATCCACCTACAAAAAATCCTGTTTCGGAAGAAGTAGCACTAAAACCCGCGAATTTTGCTTTTGAAGATGCAAAATCAACTCCTGCCATAACTCCAAATTTAGTTTCTTGCGCATTGGCAACACCAAAAGCCATTACGGCTACTAAAGATAAAATAATTTTTTTCATGTTTTTATTTTGTTTAAAATTAATAAGGCAAAGTTAAACTTATTCTCTTTTTAATTATTCATATTAACATTTAGAGTTGTTAACAGAGTTGTTAACAATTTCAGTAATTAAAGGTGTTGAAAAACAATAACTTATAAACAATTTTGTTTCTAACAATAATAACGCCTCGTGCCAAAACCCTAATATTTTCATACTGAAACTCCAAAAAAAAAGTCATTTTAGTAGTAATCATACTACTTTTTGGTTCAAAAAGTATTGCCCAAGAAACATTCTTTGCTACAATTGTACTTAATACCAATTGTAATTTTAAAATGGATGTAACTATTCAGCAACTTTCAAAAAAAACATAGTTATTAACATTTTTTATCTTCGTTTACAAAAAAACATAGGTTTTATGAACATTTGTT
>JAIFLT010000142.1 GCA_020048955.1 Flavobacterium sp. | reverse complement strand
GCAACTGTCATTATAAGTCCTTGCGGACCAAACACTTGTTTGCCTCCATTTAATTTATCAGTTACAAATGTATCTGGTACTTCTGCAGTTTTATTATGGAATGAAGCCGCAACCGCTACTAGCTGGGAAGTGTTTTTAGTTCCTTACGGAGCTCCAGCTCCAACCGCTGCATCGGGGGGTGGTGTTGTTGCTGCTTCTGGTACTTTTGTAATAACAGGTTTAACACCAAACACCTGCTATTCCTATTATGTAAGAAGTATTTGTAGTCCAACACAAGTCAGTCCTTGGGCTGGACCTTTGAATTTTTGTTCTTCCGATTGCACAAACAATGCACAATGTCCAGAATTTTTAAATTTAGTTGCCTTTTTAGATGAGAACACCAATGGAATTAAGGAAGCTAATGAAAACTTTTTCAATCAAGGAAATTTTATTTATAATATTAATTCTGGTTCACCAATAAATGCAAATTCTAATTCTGGTACTTTCAGTATTTTTGATAGTAATCCTACTAATTCATATAATTTAAGTTTTGCAGTTAATTCCAATTTAATACCATATTATAGTTCAACAATTACCTATTCTAATATAACTCTTCCAACAGGAAGCGGAACTACAACTTATTATTTTCCAGTAACCTTAATACAACCCTATAATGATTTAAAAATCTCTCTTATACCTTCTGGACAACCAAGACCAGGATTTTTTTATGCAAATATAGTATCCTATAAAAACAATGGTACTCAGAATATTAATGGAACTGTAACTTTTGCTAAAGACCCTTTAGTTACAATAACTTCAATCTCTCAAACAGGTACTACTTCAACTTCAAATGGATTTACCTATAATTTTACAAACCTTGCACCAAATGAAGAACGATGGATTACAGTTACTACAGGTACTACTTCAACTTCAAATGGATTTACCTATAATTTTACAAACCTTGCACCAAATGAAGAACGATGGATTACAGTTACTATGCAAGTGCCAACTATTCCTACAGTTAATTTGGGCGATGTAATTACAAATTCTGCAAGTATTACTCCATTAACTGGAGATGCTTTTCCTAATGACAATCAAACGAGTTTATCTCAAATAGTTGTTGGTTCGTATGATCCGAATGACAAAACAGAAGCTCATGGAAACAAAATTGCTATTAATGATTTTACTTCAAATGATTATTTAACTTATACCATTCAATTTGAAAATACTGGCACAGCCAATGCCGAATTTATTAGAGTTGAAGATTTTCTTGATGCCGCTTTAAATCCAAGTTCGATTGAGATGTTGGGTTCAAGCCATGCTTACAATATGAGACGAATTGGAAATCAATTGATATGGAATTTTTATACTATTAACCTACCTCCTACATCAAGCAATCCAACAGGAAGTCATGGGTTTATCCAATTTAAAATTAAGCCAACTGCTGGCTTTGCTCTGGGTGATATAATTCCTAATAAAGCATTCATTTATTTTGATTATAATCCACCAATTATAACAAATGAATTTCAAACCGAATTTGTACAATCTTTAAAAACAACAGATTTTGATTCTTCAAACTTTGTATTATATCCAAATCCGACAAATTCTAATAGTAATATAAGCCTGTTAAATTCGTCAGAGACTATCAACTCAATAGAAATTCACAACTTACTTGGTAAAAAGATTAAAGAAGTGCACCACTCTTCATCAAATGATGTGAATATTGATGTTTCAGATTTATCAAAAGGAATTTACCTCGTTGAAATCGTAACCCAATCAAATATAAAAATCACCAAGAAATTAGTAATTCAATAGTTAAAAAAAACCGATTCATTTACGAATCGGTTTTATACCATTAATATTTATAAAATAGTCCAATAGCATGAGGTATAATGCCGATATAGTATGAAAATAGTCCTCCCGAAGCTTCGGGATTATTGGACTATATTGAATACATAATAGGTATTATTTATTAGTTTAAATACCAAATACTTATAGTTAAAATACTTGCAAAACTCACCCAAGCTAAATAGGGAATCAAAAGTAATCCTGCTATTTTATCAATTTTCTTGAACTGAGTATAGGTTTCAAAAATCATCAGAAGCAATAATACCACTTCAATAGAGGCGAGAGGTAAGTTGTGTAATTTGAAAAAAATCAATGACCAAAGCGCATTTAAAGCTAATTGAATTATAAAAAACAAAAAAGCTTTTTTAACAATTGTTTCGTTACCATCCAGTTTGTTCCATACCAATCCTCCTGCTACTCCCATCATAATGTATAAAGAAGTCCAAACTGGAGCAAAAATCCAATTTGGTGGATTAAAAATAGGTTTTATTAAAGTTGGATACCATGTAGTTATACTTTCTCTTGTAACCATTCCGGATAAATAACCTATAACCAAACAGGTCATTACTACAAGGGCTATTCTTAAAACTTTTTGCATCTTGTTTAAAATTTTCACAAATATAGTAAACAAAAACGTGTGGTTTTCGTAAAATAAGTATCTTTGTATTAAAATTATGATACTATGATTTCCGAAAAGGATTTTATTTCTACATCACATTCAAACACTATTGAAAAAGGAACATTTGAATGGAGTGCTCCAAGCAATATTGCATTAGTAAAATATTGGGGTAAAAAAGACCATCAAATTCCTGCAAATCCTTCAATAAGTTTTACTTTAAATCATTGTAAAACAATTACAAAATTATGTTTTGAGAAAAAAAACACTTCAACTGCGCTCAGTGTAACAGACATTAGTTTCTCATTTGAATTGTTATTTGAAGGAAAACCAAAAGAAGATTTTAAACCAAAAATTCAGAAATTTTTCGAACGAATTGAAGTTTATTGTCCCTATTTAAAAGAATATCATTTTACAATTGACACTCAAAATACATTTCCTCACAGTTCTGGAATTGCATCATCGGCATCGGGAATGGCGGCTTTGGCAATGAATATTATGAGTTTAGAAAAAGCGTTAAATCCTACAATAACAGATGATTATTTTAATCAAAAAGCTTCTTTCTTAGCAAGATTAGGATCTGGAAGCGCTTGCAGAAGCATCAAAGGAAACATTGTTGTTTGGGGAAAACATAAAGAAATTGAAGCTAGTTCGGATTTATTTGGAATTGAATTTTCATCAAAAGTTCACTCAAATTTCGATAACTATCAAGATACTATTTTACTAGTTGACAAAGGCGAAAAACAAGTTTCGAGTACTGTTGGCCATGATTTAATGCACAATCATCCGTTTGCAGAACAAAGATTTTTACAGGCTCATCACAATTTATCGGCATTAAAAACCGTTTTAGAAAACGGAAATTTAGAAGAGTTTATTAAAATTGTAGAAAGTGAAGCTTTAACACTTCATTCCATGATGATGACCTCAATGCCTTATTTTATTTTGATGAAACCTAATACATTAGAAATCATTAATAAAATTTGGAAGTTTAGAAACGAAACCAAAATTCCGTTAGGTTTCACATTAGACGCTGGTGCAAACGTTCATGTTTTGTATCCCGAAAACGTTAGAGTTAAAACTTTGCAATTTATTAAGAACGAATTAGTTGGCTATTGTCAAAATGGTCAGTATATTTGTGATGAAATTGGAAATGGAAGTCAATTTTTAATTTAACTTTGGTTATGGATATTCAGGCAGAAAAAATAACATTAGCACAATTATTGCTTCAAACAGAAGATGTTACAATTATCAAGAAAGTAAAAGCAATTTTTAAAAAAGAAAAAAAAGATTGGTGGAATGAATTGTCTCAAGACCAAAAAAATGAAATTGAAGAAGCTGATAAAGAAATTGATAGAGGAGAATTTTTAACTTCCGAAGCTTTTTTTGATTTACTAAAAAAGTAATGAAAAAAATTGTCATTTCTAAAACAGCATTGAAAAACACCATTGCAATTGCAGATTATTTAGAAGCAAAGTTTTCTTTAAAAGCAAGAAATGAGTTCATTGAAAAGCTAAAAAGAGGATTTGAAATAATTCAAACCAATCCCGAGTTTTTTCCAAAATCGGAAATAAATCCGAATCAATATCGATTTGTTTTAACTAAACAAACCACAATTTATTACAGTATTAACAATAAAGAAATTAGAATTTTAGCACTTTTTGACACTAGACAAAAGCCATCAAAAATTGTTAAAATAAAATAATTTCAAACATAAAATTATATGAAAGGACCACTATTTTATTCAAAAATATTACTCTTCGGAGAATACGGAATCATCAAAGATTCTAAAGGTTTATCTATTCCTTATAATTTTTACAACGGTGCTTTAAAAGTGGATGAAAATCCAACACAAGAAGCCATCAAGTCTAATGAAAGTTTACGAAAATTCGTAATTTATTTAGATGAATTACAAAACGAACAACCCGATTTAGTTACGTTTAACATAGAACTTTTAAAAGCTGACGTTGCTAGAGGAATGTATTTTGATTCTAGTATCCCACAAGGATATGGCGTAGGAAGTAGTGGTGCATTGGTTGCTGCAATTTATGACAAATATGCCAACGATAAAATCACAGTTTTAGAAAATTTAACTCGCGAAAAATTACTACAATTAAAGACTGTTTTCTCTCAAATGGAATCTTTTTTCCACGGAAAAAGTTCTGGTCTTGATCCTTTAAATAGCTATTTAAGTATCCCTATACTTATCAATTCTAAAGACAATATTGAAGCAACAGGCATTCCTTCTCAAAGTTCTGATGGCAAAGGTGCGGTCTTCTTGTTAGATTCGGGAATTGTAGGTGAAACTGCTCCAATGGTAAATATTTTCATGGAAAATCTAAAAGACCAAGGTTTCCGTTCGATGTTGAAAAACCAATTTGTAAAATACACCGATTTATGTGTAGAAAACTTTTTAGGTGGCGATAAAAAATCATTATTTTCCAATACAAAAAAACTTTCAGCAGTAGTTTTAAATAACTTTAAGCCAATGATTCCTGAACAATTTCATGGAATTTGGCAAAAAGGAATTGACACTAATGACTACTACTTAAAACTTTGTGGTTCTGGTGGTGGAGGCTACATTCTGGGTTTCACAGAAGATTTAGAAAAAGCAAAACAATCGCTAAAAGATTATAAGTTAGAAGTTGTTTATCAATTTTAACTTATAAATTATGTTGAGCAGAAAAACCAAAATCTCCATCCTGAAAATTCTCAGTATGTTTTCTGTGGTTCGTGGTTACAACATTCCTATTATTGCTTTAGCGCAATATCTATCTGCAATATTTATAATGGCTCCAGAGAAAAGAGCCTTATCAGTGATTTTAGATTTTAATCTTTTTATAATAGTACTAGCATCTAGTTTAACCATTGCTTCAGGCTACATCATAAACAATTTTTACGACAGCAAAAAAGACTTAATTAACAGACCTAACAAATTCCAAATAGATCGATTAGTAAGTCAGAGAACTAAGCTACAAGTCTATTTTACAATTAATTTTATTGTAGTTCTTCTAGCACTTTTGGTCTCCTTTAGAGCGGTATTGTTTTTTTCTGTCTATATTTTTTTAATTTGGTTCTACTCACACAAACTAAAAAAATACCCAATTATTGGTAATTTAACAGCTGCTTTTCTTGCTGTAACACCATTTTTTGCCGTTCTATTATACTACAAAAACTTATATCCACAAATATTTGCTCACGCCTCATTTTTATGTCTCTTAATATTAATTAGAGAAATGATTAAAGATTTAGAAAACATAAAAGGCGATATTGCCAATGACTACAAAACAATTCCAGTTAAATTTGGAGAAAAATATACCAAAAAAGTTATTACTGCCTTGACTATTTTAACCATTTTTCCAGTTTATTTATTGATAGAAAAATATGATGTAGGCTATATGGATATTTACTTCTACGTAAGTATGATTATCCTAATTATTTTCCTCTTGCTATTATGGAAATCAGAAAACAAAACACAATATCTACAATTACACAACATTCTTAAATTCTTGATTGTATCGGGCGTTTTCTGCATTGTATTAATCGATCCACAAGTATTGATTCACGGTAAGACTTTACTTAAAATTTAGAAGCGAATCAGTAGTAATTCTTGCAATCCCTTTTCCTGCTGTCCGCACTACACGGTAGTTGCTCCCATCAGGGCTAGACAGTAATCGATTGGAATAGAATCAAAAGTTATTAAAACTATTCCTCTTCTTTAAACCAACTCGAATACATTACATAATTATTAGAAATCCGCTCAATTTCACCAGCAAAATCAGAAGCATTAATATCTTTAACTTTTTTAGCAGGAACTCCAGCATAAATCGTCCCTGATTCTACAATAGTATTTTGAGTAACAACAGCTCCAGCTGCTACAATCGCGTTGCTTTCCACAACACAATTATCCATAACAATTGCTCCCATTCCAATCAATACATTATCATGCAACGTACAACCATGTACTATAGCATTATGCCCAATTGAAACATTATTACCAATATTAGTAGGATGCTTTAAATAGGTTGCATGTATAACAGCGCCATCTTGAATATTCACTTTATTACCAATCTTAATATAATGAACATCACCACGAATAACAGCATTAAACCATACACTACACTGTGAACCAAACTCAACATCACCAACAATAGTAGCGTTTTCAGCTACATAACAATCTTCAGGAATATTTGGTGATTTCCCATTTACTGATTTTATTATCATAAGTATACTAAAAAAAATCCTGATATTTTAACATCAGGATTACTTATTAAATTATTAATTAACTGCAGGACAATTACAGTGATATTTCTCTGGTTTACAAAACAAATTAATACCTAAAGTAATTTGATGAAAACCACCTGTGTCAAATTTTATATCTCCCAACAATTGCGAATAAGTATAAGCAAACATATAGTTTTTATAGTTTATGCCTAAAATAGGAGTAATATATTGTAATTTTTGATTGGCAATTGCAACTCCATCTAAGTATTCTGCACCATCTAAACTTCTTCTGTAAGACAATCCACCCCAAACTCTACCAAATTCAAGATTTTTATAAGCCTTAACATTCAAATCTACAGATGACTCTTTAGTTAAAAAAGTATGCTGAAACATTACTGATGGCTCCAACAATATTCTATCGGCATCACCAAATGTGTATCCCATATTGTAAATAAGCCTTTTCAAATTTACTGGCTCTCTTTCTGAGTAAATTCTTCTTTCACTAGCTAAGGCATTTTTAACTGTGAAATGAGCATAAAAATCTAAGAAATTATATGAAGCTCCGATATCAACATTAAAATAGTTAGCTTTTTGAACTATTGTACCATCAATATTAGGATCAAATACAGTATTACCATCTCTAAAATCTGTTTCATCTAGCAAACTTTGTGCAAATCCAACATTAACCCCAAAAGACAATTGATTCAAATCCACATTATCTCTTGAAAACATAATATGATGTGCATAAGCCAATCTGAATCCTTTTTGAGAATGGTAACCGTTTTTATCATTTATCAAAATGATGCCTATTCCGTCTTTTTCGGTAATACTTCCATTAAAACTTAAAGTTTGTAACGCAGGTGCATCTTCTTGACCAAACCATTGTTGTCTTCCTGTTAAACGCACTTTAGCACAATTTGCAGCACCTGCCATAGATGGATGCAACAAGAAATAATTATCAGATAAATAATCTGAATATACAGGTAAAATTTCTTGAGAATAAGAATGTTTAGTAATTAATACCACTAAAGCAAGTAAAAAATGTTTAATCTTCATTGTTTTTTATCTTTTTAATGAGAAATGGGCTTTAAATTGTTTCGTCACACCGGCTTCAGGATAGTCAACTGTAAACCAGTAATCTGTTGATGGCATT